>CAZWGG010000719.1:0-3028 GCA_964633305.1 uncultured Bacteroidales bacterium | reverse complement strand
CAGCATCTACCCGGTTTGGTGTCAGCCCTATTTCAAAAACTGTATCTGTTTCTATATTGTAATATTCTTTAGCCAGTGTACCCACAGGTATATCTTCTTCAAGTACAATAATACCCTCATGGTTTGTTCCAATGCCGATTTCATTTTCAGCACAAATCATTCCTTCTGATAATTCGCCCCGCAGTTTCACCGTTTTTATTGTAAGACTTTCTTCTCCTTTGTACAATGTAGTTCCAACCGGGGCAACTATTACTTTTTGGCCTTCTTTCACGTTTGGTGCACCACAAATAATATGTAAAGACTCTTCAGAGCCAATATCAACAGTAGTTACACTTAATTTATCTGCATTAGGGTGCTTTTCACATGTTAATACTTTACCAACAACTAAGCCACTCATACCTCCTTTTACCGGTTCAAAAGTTTCAATGGCTTCAACTTCTAATCCAATATTTGTAAGAATTGTTGAGACATCTTCCGGTTTCAGATTAATATCCAAGTAATCTTTTAACCAGTTATACGAAATTTTCATTCTTCTGCTATTAAATATAAAAACCCGCTTATATTAGAAAAAAACAAAAATAAGAAAAAATATCAACCTCCCGGGTGATACAACAACTATTTGGCAATCGATTTTCATGTATATATTTTTTTTTATATTTTTCCATAAATAACAAAAGACATATTTTCGTATAAAAATTTTAAACGTATGAAAGGAGATTAATTATGATAAGAAGGGAAGTTGTATCACTAGTTTTGTTTTTTACTAGTTTTTTATTCACACATGGGAAAGACTATAATATTTTTAAACTTATTGAATTACATATTGATAGCATGAAGTTTACATCGCTTGATAACATGATAAGCATAAATGGTGTAACCCAGCTTTATTTTATTTATAATGATGAGAATGAAGTTTGTGAAGTAAAGTTGTATCCCAAAAATAATCAAAGAATTAAAAATCTCACTTTATTTCATTCAGGTGATTTTGAAATTATTGATAGTCTATTATTTATAGACAATACCTATTACCGTTTTAAAGTAAGGTTCATTAATATTACTAAATCACAGTTTTTGAAATTTACATGTAAGGTTTTGCTTGATACTTCTCAAATAATAGAGGAAATTCATTTATTTCCCTGTACCCAAACCTCATTGAATATTTATCCGTCAAACGATGAATTATACATTGGCGAAGAAAAAGAATTTGAGTTAATAACAAATAATGTTGAAAATATTAGGTATTCAACCGATTGGACTTCGGGTAATGATATTGATTACAGGATAGTTAAAAAAAACGGAAGACTATTTGTTTACCTTTTGCCAAATAAAACAGGTAGAAGGATGCTGGAAATGAAGCTTCGTACTAATAAACCCTCAATAGATGAACAATCAAATATTAGTTACAACCTTTCTCCTTTATTGTATAATTTTTTAGTAAAAGCCAGCAGACTTCAATATTTGAATATCGATAAAAAAGAAGTTACGCTTGATGAGAATACGCGTATGACCGGTGTTGAAGTTCAACTTGATAACAGCAGGCTTCTTACTATGAATAAAACATACAGGATTGAAAACCAGGAAGAACCAGGGGGTGCACTTATTGCCGAGATTTTCACGAAAAGTTCTCTTGCAAATAATCGTATTTTATGCCAGCTTCGTGTTTATAATTACCACCGTAATTCAGAAGGATATCTTTATATTAAAGATGGCGATAATGCCAAATTTATCACGAATTTTACAATCTCGCCTAAAACACAAATCGAGAAAATAAGCATATTAAGAGAAGGCGGTGATTGGCAGCAAAATTTAAGTGTATATCCAGGCGAGAAGTTTGATCTTAAAATTCAAGGACAAGGGTTACATAAAGCACAGTTTCATTTTGAAGATTTGGAAGAAATAGGAACCGATACATTGATTAAAAATGAATATGAACAAGTTTTTAAATTAAAAGTGCCTGTTTCCATAAGCAAAAAACAATTGAACATATATAATCATTCAAAACCAAGTGGGTATTATTTAACTATTAAAGAATACCAGGAACCCCGGCCTTTTGATTATATTTTTGTTAATTATGGCGATTTAAACAGGTTAGTTTCTAGTATACACGGACCAATATTATATAATAAAACGGTCCGCGATGTTGTTTTTTCTTTTAATAATGATAAGATAGACTCTAATGACAAGCTTTTTGGAAAACAATATCTGAAATTTGATATACAAATTAATAGTATGAAAAATGAACTTATCGAAATGAAAGCTATTGACAATGTCGTTATTTGTCCTTCAGACCGATCGCCCCGGTCAAAATATTATAATGATAAGAATTGCTGGAGAGGTGAGTTAAGCCTAAATAAGTATATAAGAAAGAAAACTTATGATTTGGATGAATGGACGAGCATTAAGGTTACGATACAACATGATGCCAGTAAGTATGGAGGGGAAAGCATAAAAAAAGATGTGGAAATTATTTTGAAAAAAAAGTACAAATTTGATATTGATGTTTCATTTCCTGCCGGACTTATTACAGTATATAAAACCGACAAAGAAAATGAAGAATCAGGAGAAACAGAGAGAGTAACTGAATTTGGTAATTTATGGGGTGTTAGTATGGCTATGATTGCTCAATTTAGTTTTTATCATCCTGATAAAATAGCCAAATTAAGGCCATATAAGGTTGGGGCCGGTTTTATTGCTTTAAATGCTTTTAATCTTTCAAGCAGTGATACCAATCAAGATTTGGCGTTTGTTATATTAGGAAGTTTGTATCCAACTTCAAAAGATAATAAATTATCATTCCCTCTTTACTTTGGTGGGGGATTAAAAATGCTTGATCGTTCATGGATGTTTCTTATTGGCCCTGGTATTCGTATAAGGTTATAATTAAAACATAGCTGATGCAAATTAATTAAAGAATGCAATTACAAGAAAGCAATAATGGTTAATCCCAATTTTCTCATTGTATTCATTTAATAACGCGAAGCCGATGAGTCACAAAGTATTGAATAATAATAAGAACTTTGCGACTTAT
>CAZWGG010000718.1:0-3030 GCA_964633305.1 uncultured Bacteroidales bacterium | reverse complement strand
TCCAATTGCTGCGTTATGCTCGTCCGAAAACTGGTCATTTACGATTGGTAAACTCTCTTTTTTCGGGGTTAACTGTATTACATTATTTTCATTGTATTGAAAATCTTTAGGCAAATTCTCTGGTAAATCCCATATCCCGGAATAGTATTTATTCTCTGTGATAATGCAATCTTTCATAAAATAAAAATATACTTTTCTATATTACAAATTATTATCCTGCTAGGGATTTTTGGATATTTTCCAGGATTGTTATAATTATTTGCATAAAATTCTACTGTAATAGGGAAAGAGGGTATTCCTTGAAGGGGTTGTACAATTTTAAAATATTTTTTTTGCAGAAACCATTTTTTGTTTATTTTTGCGTGTTACGAAAATAAAAATAATAACACCTTGTCAATATGGAAATAAAAAAAATAGTATTTATTGTTAGCTTTATATTTTTTTTACAAGCTTTAAAATCACAGGTAATTCAAGGAGTAATAATTGATGCAGCAACTGGCAGCCCCTTAGCAGGGGCAAATATTATTGTTAAAAAAGAAAATAAAGGGACGGTTTCAATATCCGATGGCACATACCAATTAACAGTTAATAATCATGGTACATTCGAAATAACCTGTTCCTTTATAGGCTATATAAGTATAAAAAAACATGTTACTCTTTCAGACAGCCTCGTTGAGGTTAATTTTAAATTAGAACCTGATAATAAAAAAATAGATGAAATAATTATAAAAGGAGAAATTACGGGACCTGTTAAGCGCACTGGTGATGCTTTATATACCGGAACTGCACTTACTTCGAAAGGAATCTCGCTTATGGGGGCATCGACAAATACCAGTGTGTACAGCACGCTTGATATCATACCCGGTATTGCCGTTGAAACGCAGGATGCTTATGGATTGGCAGACAAATCGGTTCGCATCCGGGGTATAAAAAGCAATTTTAGCGGTATGACTATTGAAGGTTTTCCTAATTACGGCATCATGCCCATTGGTGCGCGCGACGATATTTATGACATGGAAAATATGCAAAGCGTGGCAGTATATAAAGGGGCAACCCCTTCCGATTTAGGTACTGCAACCGGCAGTAAAGGTGGGGCAGTTGAGCTTCGGTATAAACAACCTTCCGATAGTTTTTGCGTAACCATTAAACAATCTGCCGGAACTTCAAATTATTTTCGGTACTATACCCGCGTCGATATGGGCAAATTGAAAACCGGTACCAATGCATTTTTCTCTTACTCTTACACTGTTGCCGATAAATGGAAAGGATATGGTAAACTCGGACCAAGGCACAATGTTTCTATAGGTATAACGCAATCAATTCATAAAAAAATGAATATTGAATTGTATGGAAATTATAATACCATTGCCCGTCATAATTTTAAAGATTTAACATACAATGAGGCATTGAATATTGAAAACACCTTTTATGATGCTTATGCAAAAACCCTGACGGGCATACCTGAAGAAGACCTTAATTATTATGATTATAACAAAGGGAACTATACAAACAGCGACCTAATGGGTATTTTTAATTATGATATATCACAAAATGTAAAAATCGTCATAAAAGGATATTCATCACATGAAAATGCCAATTACAGTCTCACAGGAAAAAAGGGACCTAATTTTCTTATGTTCAGCAGGGAACGTGACATTAACCGAATAGGACTAATACCTGAAATACGGGGTACGGCTTCAAATATAAAGTATACCATTGGTTATTGGTTTGAAACCTCGGATAATAACGCGTTAGTCTATAATTCACGTATTGTTGAAGAAGGATTGTATCCTATTGGTTATACTTATTACACAATAAATGAAAGTTGGGGAAAGATACACAGTCCGTATATAAAAATTGCTTATACCGCAAATAACTTCAATATACAGGCAGGACTGAAATATTTTTATTACAGCGATCCTGAAAGTGACCGGTATACTTCTGTTTCTCCAACAGAAATCTCCGCCAATCCTGATCCTGACTTGCACACAAAAACCATGGAACACGATGCTTTATTGCCATCATTAGGTTTAGGATATAACTTTTCTGAACGCTTACAAGCCTATATTAATTACGGCAAAAATTATATGCGCCCTTACTGCTACATGCCTGTTATAAGTTTATATGTTAATAATATGGAAGCCTTTAACGAAATGGGCATGAACCTCCAGGGCATTTTCGATTCATGGAAAATGGAAACATCAGACAACATAGATTTTGGTATGCGTTATGTGTCTGAATTATTATCAGCCTCAACTTCTGTTTTTTATGCCAAGCATCACAATGTACTTGCATCAGCATACGATCCGAATGTGGAACTTGATTATTACCAGAATATAGGAGAACTTACCGCTTCTGGAGTTGAACTGGAATGCTATTTTCGTCCTCATAAACAACTGATGTTTTTAATAAACCCAGGCTATAATTCAATGACTTTTGACAAAAATTTAGTCCGTGGAAACGAGATAATCCCCATAAAAAATAATCAGTCACCTGCCACACCAAAAATCAGTTTAAAATCAGGTCTTTTTTATTCCATCAATGATTTCAATATTTCAATAATGGTAAAACATGTGGGCATAAGATATGGTGATGCAACCAATATAGAAAAAATAAATCCGTATACCCTTATAAATATGGGAATGAAGTATTTTGCACACGATCTCCTGTTTATTAAAAAAATCCAAATCGGTATTAACGTTAAAAACCTCTTTAACACGAAATACGTTGGAGAAATTAATGTGTCGGATGACAGTAACCAGGGAAGCGCAGCCTATTATGCCGGTATCCCCCGTAACATCGTTGGCTCGGTATCACTAATGTTTTAATACTGTTTTTTTATGTCAAAAATCAAAATCCCTACCGTCTGTTTGCTTTTTCTTGTGCTGTTTTCTTGTAACCAAATAACATCCAAACATGAAGGGAGAAAAATAACCGATATGTTAAACCGAACAGTGGAAATCCCCGACAGTGTTACCGGAATAATCGGAATACGAGCAGGTATGGTAAGGTTACTGTCATACATGAATG
>CAZWGG010000717.1:676-3033 GCA_964633305.1 uncultured Bacteroidales bacterium | reverse complement strand
TTCTGAATTTTCATTTTCCAACGAATTCATCCTTTTGTTCATTTCAATCATATAAAGGGTTAATTCTTCTATTTTTTGCAGGAGTTTTGAATTTAACTCGCCCAATTCAGTTCCATCAGACTTCATTTCAACTGCGGGGATAATGCCGGGTAAATGTTTGTTTTCCTTGATAAAAGCCTCAACATTTTCTAAAGTTCTTAGTTTGTAATCCTCCTCAAAAACAAAGTCTGCTCCATTTAAGTCTACTTTTATTTCTCTTGCCCGTATTGTTCCAATAACATCTAGTTTGTAACCGGGTGAAGTTGTGCCAATCCCTAAATTTCCATTTGATTGGAAAGTAAACCTTGTTATATTATTATTAGCATTTTCACTTCCTCCAAATGCCAAGTTTAGTTTGCCGTTGTTTGAATTATCTGGAATCCATTCAAAACCACAATGCTGAATGCCCCAACCGGCGAAAGTCAACAGGGCTGATGGTTGTTCGGCTGTTGCAGAAGTATATCCAAAAATTATATGTGCTCCCCTATCTGGGTCAAAATTTTTTTTAATAGTCAGAATTGATGATGGTGAAGTTGTACCAATGCCGATGTTTCCCAATGAATATAAGTTTCCAATCTTTAATCCCGTATATGTTGTTTCTGTATTTGAATTCCAGAAATTGAGTAATTTATTATTACCGTCATAAAATATCTTGGCATAAGAACCATCATCGTAATCAATACTATAAGGATGAATATAAAAATAATGCCCTGAATGTGTTAATCTGCCAATGATTCGATCGTCCTGAGAAAAAACACTTAATACGAAAATTATTTCAAAGATTATTAAAAATGTAAAAAATTTTTTCATTTTTTGAGAATTTAAATTTGCATGTATTTGTTAGGTATTTACAGTAAGGCAAAAATAAAAGATTACGGAAAATTGTCAATAACAGATTATTAAATTATTTAATAATCCGGTCATGTTTATATTATTTTCCAACGTGTATTATTCGTTAAAAAAGTCATCAAATCCTTTTGACCTAAGTCTGTCTTTAAGTTTTTTGTCACCTGTCCAAATTGGCATATTTAAGTCAATCGACAGTGCAACAAAAGGAGTATCCTTGATATCAATGTCATTGCATAAATCATATGCTTTCTGTCTACTCTCAATACTAATAAAATCAATCGGTAAAAATTGAATTCTTTCTATAATCCCATTGAAATACAAATAAAACTCAGATTCATTAAGTTTTGAATTCTTTATCAACTTGTCCTTGTGCTTATATATCTCAGTAATCAAGAAATTCGGAGCGAAAAAAGTTATGTTGCTTTCGAACAATACTTCTCTAATCTTAGAGGCTTTTGGAATTAAAGCAGAAAACAAGAGGTTTGTGTCAACTACAACAGATTTTAAAATCATTTTTTGACACCTTTAAGAAATTTTTTTCCGTTTTTATCCCACCAGTCCTGATTAATTTGTTCAGCGACACTTAAAATATTGGAATCAAAATCAGATTTTTGGGCAAGTTCCTCAACTTGTAGTCTTTTCACTAATGAAATCAAATAATTCTCATCAAATCCCTTTTTATTAATTTTTAGAATTATCTGATTGCCTTTATTCTCTATTACCAAATTTTTCATGTCATCATTTTTTAACACTTATTAAGGGGGAATTTTCGTTTGCAAGTAGTTTCATTAGGCTGATTTCAAAGGTTCATTGAAAATCAATCCATCTTTAATGAAGACTTGAATATATGCAAAAACTGCTTGCAAACTCTCTTTTGAAAGCCTGGGATAATTTTCAAGAATTTGTTGATCTGACCAACCAGAAGCTAATAAATTTATAATATGTTCAACAGATATACGGGTTCCTTTTATTATAGGTTTCCCCGCTAAAATATTTGCATTGGTTTCTATATATGCTTTCCAATTCATATCTCAAAATTACTACTTTTTTATTATAGATAAAAGTACTTGTTTTATAAGTTGTACAAAACACTTTTTTAAGTCAGTTCTCATTATCAAATCAGGTAACTTATTAATCATGAGTGGATCAATTTTAAAGGCTTATAAACCTATTGCTTCTATTTCACAAGACGGTATCAATATTAAATAGTTAAAATCAAACTCAAATACACATGTGAATATTATATAGATGTTCTATTATCTATTGCAATCCAAACTTTAATATACGGTTTCCTATCATTTAACTATATTTGCATTTCGTTTTTTTTCAACTATCTCTTGAATTAATGAATAAATCAGATCAATTTTTAATACCGGTATTTTCAATACAAAAAAAGGTATCCGCAAAAAAGCAGATACCCTTTTTATCTCTTATTTCTTTCATCGATGATTTTGAAATCATCCAATGAA
>CAZWGG010000717.1:0-666 GCA_964633305.1 uncultured Bacteroidales bacterium | reverse complement strand
CTGCAAAAACGCGTGTTGGTTATTGCAGGCCCCATGGGAACGAATATTCAACTTTTGAATCTGACAGAAGATGATTTCAGGAATGCAAAGTACAAAAATCATCCTGTTGATTTAAAAGGAAATTATGATCTTCTTTCTATTACAAACCCTGCAGTTGTCAGAAAGGTCCATGCTCAATTCCTCAGCTCGGGGGTTGACTTAATTGAGACCAACACATTTAATGCAAACAGGGTATCACAATCTGATTACAATCTCGAAGATATCTGTTATCAACTTAATTTTGAATCTGCCAAGTTATTACGTGAACTTGCGGATGAGTATACACGACAAACGCCTGGTAAACCTCGTTTTGTGGTAGGTGTATTAGGCCCTACCAACAAAACCGCTTCCATATCTCCCAATGTGAACAATCCTGCCCAGCGTTCTGTTACGTTTGACGATCTGGTAAAGGCATATAGCGAAGCTGCAGAAGGACTTATTGATGGGGGAGTGGATATATTGTTACTTGAAACTGTTTTTGATACGTTGAATGCTAAGGCAACCCTTTTTGCCATAGAAGATTTATTTAGAAAGAAAAAAATCAACCTGCCGGTTATGGTGTCGGGAACAATTGTTGACGCAAGCGGGAGAACATTGTCGGGACAAACCGTTGAAGCTTTTCTCACA
>CAZWGG010000716.1:0-3036 GCA_964633305.1 uncultured Bacteroidales bacterium | reverse complement strand
AGCTCTGATTAAACATATAAACCTTATCAGCTAACCCTTTCTCTTGAAGCTTCCGGTTAATATTTGAATATAAATAATTTGTTGAGACAGTTAAGGTTTTTTCAAGCCCTTTTTCTATTGAAAGAATATTATTTGTCAATATGCCATATATATCCATTTTTTCAGCAACATTACCGAAGGCAGGATAAAATTCAAATATAGTAGAATCCAATATAAATTCTTGATATTCAGATAATGAACCTTTTAATTCATGTAATATTTTATTTTTATCCGAATCAATTGAATCATCTACAAAGCCTGTTTCATAAAAGTTAGGCAATAAATCAAAAGGATTATTTTCAGAACCGGTATTGGGTTCCGGTTCTATTCCTTTTATAGAGCTTAGTTTGGTTACAAATTCACTAATAACAAACAAACTTTTTATCAAGTGTTCGGCATTAAGTTTGAGTTTATAAAAAAGAATAACAAAATACCCGATATTGGCTCCAATTAGTCCGGCAATATTTATTTTGCAGAATTTACAGAATTTCAATAAGGCGGTATTAAAGCATACATTTAAAAGCAATCTTTCAAAAAACTTATTGTTATGATTGAGGTAATCCGGTAAGCCTGTTAATTTAATATCTAAGATATTGTTTGCTGCTCCTTGTAGTTCATTCCAGACCTTATTACATACATCTTCAAACTTTTTATTTGTAAAATAAAAATTAGAATAAGCTTGAAGGTGGTCATCGTCTAAACACTCTATAATTAAGTTAATTTTATCAAAATTTTCGTCCCTTGTATTTATATCATTTTTGTAACCGTTAATCAGTCCGATAGCTTCTGCCGATGATTTAGCAATTATTGGTAACCGATTTTTAAATTGTTGATGCGAGGTATTATATGAGAAAGAAATATCCTGGAATGGAATTTTAGGATTATTGGAGAGAAAGTCTATCATCTCATTAGCAGTTTTTGTGAGACTTTCAATATTATGGGCTGAAAGCGCCAATAAATGATAACCTTTCTTTATATCTTTAGTTTTCTCTAAATTGTCAGGCGATTCTAAAATAAATGAGAGATAGCTACCGCCGATTCCGTAGGAAATTAGTCCGGCACGTTTATTTTCGTTATTTGGGAGTTTTTCAAGAGATTTATTTATATAAAAGCTGCTATTTTCGATATTTACATGCCTGTTAAGCTTGTTTAAATGAATTAAAGGTGCTAATTGATTGTTTTTTAATACCAATAATGTTTTTATTAGCCCAGCTAAACCGCTGACGTTTCCTAAATGTCCAATATTAGGTGTTACGGAACCAATTGCACAAAAATTTTTTTTACTCGTGTAATTTTTAAATACAGAATCTAAAGCCAAAAATTCTTTTCGGTCCCCTAAAATTGTTGCATTTCCCTGAAGTTCAAAATATGCAATAGTATTTATATCAATTTTTGATTTTTGTAAAACTTTGTGAATGGCATTTTCCATACCTTCGAGCGATGAGCTTGTATAACTCATTTTTTCCTTACTTGCCCCGTCATTTACAACACTTGAATTTTTAATAATTCCCCATATATAGTCATTATCCCTAATGGCTTCATCAGCTCTTTTCAGAACTAAAACAGCAACACCGCTTCCCGGTACAGAACCTGACGCAGACTGATCGAGAAAGCGGGTTACTCCGTCTATCGATTCTTTTCCCCCTTTATATCTATAATATCCTTCCTGGGGCAAACGTAAATGAACACCCCCAACTACTGCAATATCACAATCATAATTTCGCAAGCTCATCATTCCTATATGCACAGCATTTAATGCTGATGTACACCAAGACTGAACAGCCAAAGAAGGCCCTTTTAAGTTGAGCCGGTACGAAGCATTTGTAGCCATATAGTCAGAAACAGAAGGGTAGAGGTAATAAAACTCGTCATCTTCATTACTTTTATCTAATATAAGCTTACTAAGGTTCTTCAATAAATAATTTGGAACATAGGAACTACTGAATACACCAATATCAAATTCACTAGATTTTGTTAAATAACCACTTGCTTCAAGAGCTTCGCGTGTACATTCTAAAAATAAACGGTTCTGCGGATCTATTAATTCCGTTTCAAATTTCGAATAAAAGAAAAAGTCGGCGTCAAATTTATCTATATCTTTAATTACAGATGACGATTTAACAAAATTTTTGTTTCTAAGCAGTTTTTCTTCTACCCCCCTTTCCAATAATTCTTTATCATTAAATGTTGAAACGCTGCATTCACCCCTCTTTAAGATATCCCAGAATTTATCAATATTATTGGCCCCGGGAAACCTTAATGATATACCGATCACTGCAATATCACCCATACTTCTTATTGAGCTTATTGATTAACTTGTGAAGTTTTTAATCCGTTAAGATATAACAAGACACATTTTGAACAAACAGGCATTAAACCCAAATCGGCAATTTTGTTCCTGAAATCTTCATACTTTTTACTTTGCCATAATTCTTTGAAATTGGTAGTATTAATATCTCCCATACTAAATTCAGGAAAAAATTTACATGGTCCTGCATGGCCATTACCATGTACATCAATTCTGTTGTAAATAGACAGACATTTCGTATAATCAGCAACAGGGACATCTTTTCCTAGAATAATATTTTCTAAATCTTTTATTTCAACAGGTGGTTGTAATCGTATTCTAATATTCCATTCTTTGGAATTTAGTTTTTTTAATTGATCGGTTAAAACAGGTATCAAACCCGGATTTAAATGAAAATTATATGAATGCCAGCTATTATTTTTATTTATGTTCTGAGAAAAACTTTTAAAATTTTCTATAAAAAAGTTGTCCATCTTATTTGCAACTTTTTCTGAGATATACCATGGGAAACCAAAATATAATGTATTGATACCTAATTCTTCATAGAACGTCATTAAATCGTATATTTTAGGTACAATCTCATCGTTTAAAACACAATAAACAGAAATTGCTCCAAGATATTTACCCTCCTCTTGGAGTTTAAGTAGTATTTTCAGGTTTTCAATAATTTTATTAAAAGTGCCCTTACC
>CAZWGG010000715.1:0-3038 GCA_964633305.1 uncultured Bacteroidales bacterium | reverse complement strand
AAAATTAAACTTTCTTCTGCAGCTAAAGATTACATAGCAGAAAAAGGATATGATATCCATTTCGGTGCCCGTCCTTTAAAACGGGCCATCCAGAAATATCTTGAAGATCCTATGGCAGAGGTAATTATTAAGGCAAACCTTAAAGAAGGTGACACTATATCAGTTGGCTTTAGTAAAAAGAAAGAAGAAATCACCATGCGTGTTATACGTCACAAATCAGAAACTTCTCAAATAGAAAAATATTCTAAAGAAAATTAAAAACAATATTATTATTCATTAATAACTTCAGCATACAGATCATATGCTTCTGCTGAGGTTATTTTTACATTATAAAATTGCCCGATATGTAAGTTTTTTTTTTTATTCGATGATGTTGTTATAATTATTTCATTGTCAACTTCTGGAGAATCCCCCTCTGAACGTCCAATATAATTCCCGGAGTCTTTCCTGTCAATTATTACGTTCATTGTTTTTCCAATTTTTCTCTCATTAAGCCTTTTGGATATGTCATACTGAATTTTCATAATTTCATCAGCACGAATTTGTTTTGTTCTTTCGGGAGTACGGTCCGTATAATTTCTTTCGGAATGGGTACCTTCCTCTTCTGAATAAGTAAAAACCCCAAGTCTGTCAAATTCAAATGTTTGCACAAAATTTTTCAATTCTTCAAATTCCCTTTTTCCTTCACCCGGATGGCCCACTAATAGGGTTGTTCTAAGGACTATCCCAGGAATTTCATTGCGGAAAAAAGATACCAGGCTTTCTACCTCGTTTTTAGTATACCCTCTTCGCATCATTTTAAGTACTTTATTATTAATATGTTGAAATGGAATATCAAGATAATTACAAATATTTTCTCTTTCGTTCATAATTGCAAGAACTTCCTTAGGAAAATAGGAAGGGTATATATAATGTATCCTTATCCATTCAAATAATTTTGAATCGGATAACTTTTTCAATAATTCCGGAAGCATTTGTTTTCGATAAATATCAGTACCATAGTATGATAAATCCTGGGCTATTAAAATAATTTCTTTAACACCTTGCTTGCTAAGAAATTCGGACTCTGCAATAAGGTCTTCTATCGGTTTTGATTTATATTTTCCCCTTATTTTAGGAATGATACAAAAAGAACATGTCCTATTACATCCTTCTGATGTTTTCAGGTATGCGTAATGGTTGGGTGTTGATAAAATTCGTTGATTAGCATTTTCTTTATTGTAATCGGTACCTAAAGCATGTATAACTTCTTTTATATTGTTGACTCCGAGATATTTATCAACTTGTGGAATTTCTTTTTGTAAATCATCCTTGTAACGTTGAGAAAGACATCCTATTACAAACAAATGATCAATTAAATTTTCTTCCTTTGCTTTTACAAACTGTAATATGGTATCGATCGATTCTTGTTTAGCATCTTTTATAAATCCACAGGTATTGATTATAACAGTCTTAGCCTCAAAATTTTTAGCATTATGAAATACTTTTCTATAATTTGATTTAAGTTGTTTCAGCAGAAATTCCGAATCAACCGTATTTTTTGAACAGCCAAGTGTTATAATGTTTATGGCTGTATTTTTTGGGGGATCAGTATTCATAGGAATTAATATCTAAGAGATATGTTCCTTTGTTCCAAAACAAATATTTAACTGTATACTTTTTTAGTTGGAGAATAAGGAATCTACAAATTCAAATTTATCAAATAGTTGCAAATCATCAAGTTTCTCACCAATACCAATATATTTTACGGGGATTTTAAATTGATCGGAAATACCTATCACTACCCCACCCTTTGCTGTTCCGTCTAACTTAGTAACAGCTAAAGCATTAACTTGAATTGCCTTAGTAAATTGTTTCGTTTGTTCAAAAGCATTCTGCCCTGTTGAGCCGTCAAGAATTAATAAAACCTCATGTGGTGAAGCGGGTATAACCTTTTCCATGACTTTTTTGATTTTTGCGAGTTCATTCATCAGGTTAATTTTATTATGTAATCGTCCTGCTGTATCAATGATTACAACATCTGCATTATTAGCCTTTGCTGAACTCAATGTATCGAAAGCTACTGAGGCCGGGTCGGAACCCATTCCTTGTTTAATAATTGCAACATCAACCCTCTTTGCCCAAATTGTTAACTGGTCAACTGCAGCAGCCCTGAAAGTGTCTGCCGCTCCTAATATTACTTTTTTCCCGGCATTTTTAAAATGATGTGCCAATTTACCGATTGTAGTAGTTTTACCAACCCCATTAACTCCTACAACCATAATAACGTATGGCTTATGTGGTAAAGGAGAATCAAAATTCTTTACTTCACCTATATTATTTTCTTCCAGTAAACCAGCAATCTCTTCCTTGAGTATGGCATTCAGTTCACTCGTTCCCAAATATTTATCACGGGCTACGCGTTCTTCAATACGTTCAATAATTTTTAATGTAGTATCTACTCCTACATCAGAAGTAACTAGTACTTCCTCAAGATTATCCAATACTTCATCATCAACAGCTGACTTCCCTACAACTGCTCTTGAAAGCTTTTTGAATACACTTTCTTTGGTCTTTTCAAGTCCTTTATTCAGTTCTTCTTTTTTTGCTTTTGAAAAGAAACCAAACTTTGCCATAAATATATATTATTAGTAATAAAAAAAGCCTTCTTAATTGCAAAGAAAGCTTTTATAAATATATTATAAAAAGATACTTCTTATTATCGTGCAAAAAAATCCTTAATATGATCATTATGCACTACTTCTTCCTTAAAAACATAGGATCCGGATTTTTCAGACTTAACCATCTTTATACATTTGGTAAAATTTTTACCTATACCGGATTGTAATGTTGCAACAACTTTCTTTGCCATAATACTTAATTATTTAATCTCTCTATGTACAGTTACTTTTTTTAGAATAGGATTGTATTTTTTTAGTTCAAGCCTGTCTGGTGTATTTTTTCTATTCTTTGTTGTTATATATCGTGAAGTACCAGGCATACCGCTCTCTTTATGCTCAGTGCATTCAACGATTACCTGTACCCTGTTTCCCTTCTTT
>CAZWGG010000714.1:0-3049 GCA_964633305.1 uncultured Bacteroidales bacterium | reverse complement strand
AACTATGCTACATTCCCATGGACATATCTTGGAAATACAGCAGTCTATCCTGTTGATATACAACTTGAAAACTTAAAATGGGAATCGTTTATTACAAATAATCTGGGGTTTACTTTAGAGATGTTTAAAAGTAGGTTAATGTTTGATTTTGACATTTATAAAAACCGTACAAAAGATATGCTGGCGCCAAAAGTAAATATCCCTTCAAGTTCAGGCTACAGTGATATCATGATGAACCTGGGTTCACTCGATAACCAGGGATGGGATTTTAGTTTCAGGTCATACCCGGTAAAAAAAGAAAATCTCAGCGTTTCATTTGATTTTAACATTTCCAGAAATTATAACGTATTACGCGAGGTAGCTGACGATTATCCACTTGAACGTGGACGAACAACGTCTAATGGTGAATATAAACGAATTATCCAGATTGATAATCCGATTGGTTCATTTTATGGATATCGCTACCTGGGAGTTTATAAAGATGAAGAAGATCTTATCGCTCTTGATAAAGATGGGAATAAAATATACGATGCCAATGGCGATCCTATAAATATGGTATACAACTATCCTTCCATCAATTATGAATTTCAACCCGGAGACGCAAAGTATGAAGATATAAATCACGACGGAAACATCAATTATCTTGATGTAGTATACCTGGGTGATGCAAATCCTGATTTCACCGGTGGTTTTGGTTCTACCGTCAGGTATAAAAGCTTCTCGTTTAACTTCTTTTTCTATGGAAGATATGGCAATGAGATTATTAACGACACAAAAATGCAGGGAGAAAAAATGCATAATTATGATAATCAAACTACAGCTGTTCTGCGTCGTTGGCGCAAACCTGGTGATGAAACCGATATACCCAGGGCTTTGATTGGCTATGGTTATAACTGGCTTGGTTCGGACAGGTTTGTTGATGACGGCTCTTTCCTGCGATTGAAATACATTACCTTTTCTTATGATTTTCATCAAAAATACATAAGTAAAGTAGGCCTTAAGTCTCTCAGGTTGTCTCTCACTATTAATAACCTATTAACATTCACAAACTACCTCGGACAAGATCCTGAAATAAGTATCAAAAGCAATGACAATACAATTTATACAGTTGGATATGATTATTCAAACACTCCCAGGACAAAGGAAATTACTTTTAATATGCATGTAAGTTTTTAATTATGAAATACAACATGAAAGGAATATATATTATAATATCATTAATTGTAAGTACAATACTGTTCAATACTTGTGATGATTGGCTTTATCTTGAACCGGAAGATGGTATTATCAGACAGGATTTCTGGAAATCAAAAGAAGATGTCCATACGGCTGTTATGGGATGTTATGCTTCTCTTTTGGGAAATCCCGATGGACGGGATTATGGCATACCAGACTTATTGTTTTTATGGGGTGAAATACGAGCAGATATGATTGTTCCTTACCGTTTGAAAACCGAATTCAGGTATATCTATAACGGGGATATTTTGCCTGATAATGTTGTTTGCAAGTGGAACCCATTTTACCGGACTATCAACTTTTGTAATACCGTTTTGGAATTTGCGCCCGGTGTTCAGGATATTGACCCTTCTTTTACTACGGAGAAATTAAAACAATATGAATCTGAAGTATTGGCCCTTCGGGCTCTCATGTATTTTTATCTTACCAGAACATTTGATGAAATTCCTGTAAAATTAACTGCCACAAAAAATGATGTGGAAAATTTTGCAATTCCAAAAAGTTCAAGAAATGAAGTACTTAATCAAATAAAAACAGATTTAAGGAGAGCTGAGGAAAACATTGTGTATACATACGGTACTCCAGACTCGGATAAAGGCCGGATAACAAAATATACTATTAATGCCATTCAGGCCGATGTTTATTTATGGAGTGAACAATATGACAGTTGTATAATTGCATGTGATAAAATAATAAATTCAGGTCTTTTTGGACTTATTGAAGGAGATGAAAACTGGTTTACTACATTGTATGTAGATGGTAATTCAAACGAGAGTATTTTTGAATTGCAATTTTCAGTATCAAAATTAAATCCATATTACAATTTATTTTGGAGAAGAAGGTATTTCATAGCTTCACCACTTGCAATTGAAGAGTATTTTCCTTTTGATTTTAATATACTCCCGGATAGTGCTGATATAAGGGGCGATGGAGCTTCCTATAATACTTCTTATAATTACTCATTATGGAAATACTTGGGAAAAGACAGAGAAACCATTCGTGAAGAATATGAATCAGATGCCCATTTTATTATATACCGGTATGCAGAAATTTTATTGTTCAAAGCTGAAGCATTAGCCCAAACCGGGATGGGACAAGAAGCTGTTGACCTGGTTAAAATGATTCGAAAACGTGCCCATGCCACAAAGAATACAGATATTGGAGCAGGTACAACAGATAGAAATACTGTTACGGATTATATTTTGGCTGAAAGGGCACGGGAATTTGCCTATGAAGGAAAACGCTGGTATGATGTGTTGCGAAATGCCAAACGAAATCAATATGAACGCTTGCAACTACTCATCGACATGGTTTTACTCAGTGCACCTGCTGAGAAACAACTTACTATAAAAAACAAGTACCTGGATACACTAAGCCATTATTTACCTATTTATTATAGTGAACTGGATGCAAACCCAGAACTCGAGCAAAACAAATTTTACGCGGATTAGTCCTGATGATTAAAAACAATGACACTATGAAAACAACCAAAGTTTTTAAGACAATTGCGATGAGTGTTATGCTGCTTTTCGGATGTACTGAAAAAGAATTTATTGAAGTCACTTCAGACGACGTATTAATTGGAGTTTACCTGGAACAAAACAGTGATGATTTTTCAAGTTTTTATGAGTTATTAGTTAAATCAGGAACTCTTTCATTCCTAAATGCTTATGGTACCTATACCTGTTTTGCCCCAACCAACGAAGCTATTACCAAATATATTGCCGATAAAGGAAAAACATCCCTGGACGACTTTACACCTGAAGAACTGAAAACTCTGGTACGTTATCACATTATTGTTGATACACTTAAC
>CAZWGG010000713.1:0-3053 GCA_964633305.1 uncultured Bacteroidales bacterium | reverse complement strand
TAGTATGTTACAAATATTGTTTCCATTCTTTTTCCAGACCTTGGTTGATAAGGGTATTATTTTGCGCGATTTGGGATTTGTTAACCTGGTATTAATTGCATGGTTTGTTATAATAGGAAGCCGCATGACAGTGGATTTTATTAGAAACTGGATACTGCTGCATCTGGGTACCCGGATCAATATATTCCTTATATCCGATTTTCTTATTAAGCTTATGAGATTACCTGTAAAATTTTTTGATTCGAAGTTTATTGGTGATTTGGTTCAGCGTATTCAAGACCATAAGCGTATTGAAACTTTTCTTACCAGTACTACTTTAAATTTGTTCTTTTCTTTTGTAAGTTTAATAGTATTGAGTATAGTCTTAATTATTTTTAGTCCATTAATATTTTTGATTTTCTTTTTTGGTAGTTCTTTGTATATAACATGGGTTCTTCTATTTATGAAAAAACGCCGTGACCTGGATAATAAAAAATTCACCCAATTATCAACAAACCAAAGTAATATTATTCAGCTTATTACAGGGATGCAGGAAATAAAACTAAACAACTGTGAGAAGCAAAAGCGTTGGGAGTGGGAAAATATACAAGCAGCATTGTTCAGGATTAATATAAAAAGCCTCGCGCTAAATCAATATCAGCAGATGGGAGCTTTGTTCTTTAGCGAAACAAAAAATATTCTTATACTCTTTATAGCAGCACACCAGGTGATGTCGGGCAATTTAACCATTGGGGCTATGATGGCAGTTTCTTTTATCCTTGGACAATTAAATGCCCCAATAGATCAAATGGTTCAATTTTTTCATACAACACAAGATGCAAAGATAAGCCTTGAAAGGCTTGCTGAAATTCATAATAAACCTGATGAAGAGCCAATAGATACTACTTTAATTACTGAATTACCTGAAAATCATGAACTTTCTATTTCAAACCTCGATTTTCAGTATGAAGGACCAAATTCTCCCTTTGTGTTAAAAGATATCAATCTACAAATTGAGCAAAATAAGGTAACTGCAATAGTTGGTACGAGTGGGAGCGGTAAAACTACACTTGTTAAGTTATTACTGGGATTTTACGAACCAGTAAGAGGCAATATTAAAATAGGAAATTTGAACTTGAAAAATATTAGTAATCGGCTATGGCGTCAGTGTTGTGGCGTAGTAATGCAAGATGGATTTATTTTTACGGATAGCATAGCAAAAAATATTGCCGTATCAGATGAAAAAATTGATAAGAGAAAATTGCTTTATGCTGTAAAAATGGCTAATATCCAGGAATTTATTGAATCACTTCCTTTGGGGTATAATACTAAAATCGGTCAGGAAGGCATACAACTTAGTCAGGGCCAAAAGCAACGGATATTAATTTCCCGTGCAATTTATAAACAACCTGGGTATATTTTTTTAGATGAAGCAACTAATGCTCTTGATGCTAATAATGAGAAGGTTATTATGGAAAATTTGGTTGAATTTTTTAAGGGCAGGACAGTTTTAGTTGTGGCTCACCGGCTTAGTACGGTTAAAAATGCCGATCTTATTGTTGTGCTGGATAATGGAAGACTTATTGAACAAGGTAAGCATGACAAATTAATAGCAAATAAAGGATCATATTTTAATTTAGTAAAAAATCAGCTTGAATTAGGTTTATAATATTTTTAGTACATGGAATGGCAAAAGACATAATTAATGATCCGGACAAAATTGAAATTAGAAGTGACGAAATAAGAGAGCTTCTTGGTAAAATACCACATTGGATTATAAGGCGGGGTATTACAATTATAACCTTTACAATTGTTGTATTGATTGCAGGTAGTGCCTTATTCCGATACCCGGATATTCAATATGCCAGTATAGTGCTTACGACAGAGAATCCTCCGGTAAATCTTATTGCACGTGTGAATGGAAAGATTGATGAATTATTTGTGAAAGATAATCAACTTGTTGCAAAAGGTGATTATATTGCCCTGCTAGAAACAGCGGCAAATTACGAACATATAATGAAAGTTCATACTTCACTGAAGAATTTTGCAGGTAAATTTGAAAATGCTCATTTTATAGAACCTAATACATCCTATAAACTAGGAGAAATACAAACTTATTTTTCCGATTTTAATAAACAACTGCAAGATTACCAAAACTTCATTCAACTCGGTTTTCACCAGAAAAAAATACTTGCTATTAAACAAGAGCTTACAAAATACAATGAATACTATAACAAGCTTTTGGCACAATCGAAAGTGCAACATAGAGAATATGAACTTGCCAGAAAACAGTTTAGCAGAGATTCCCTGCTTTTTATACAAGGCGTAATTGCGGACTCTGACATTGAAAATTCGGAAAGTGGGATGTTAAAGAAAGAATTTTCATTTAAAGAAACAGAAACTAACCTTACAACGGCTAAAATTCAAGTTGCGAAACTTAATCAACAAGTGCTTGATCTGGAGTTGGAATTAAGTAAAGAGAAAAAACTAAAAGAAAACTTATTGACAGAAGCATATAATAAGTTGATGGCCGAAATTGATATTTGGGAACAAACGTATTTACTTATTACACCGGTTAAAGGGAAAGTAAGTTTTACAAGATTTTGGAGTAAAAATCAACAAGTAAAACAGGGTGAGGTAGTATTTACAATAATTCCCGAAAATGCAGGTAGGATTATAGGGAAAATACATTTATCGGTTGAAGGGGCAGGAAAGGTGAAGAAAGGGCAAAAAGTGAATGTAAAATTTGCAAATTATCCGTTTATGGAATTTGGAATTGTACGAGGAGAAATTTCTTCTATTTCATTAGTGCCCAACCAGAACTATTATACCGTTGAAGTTATTTTACCCAACGGATTGGTTACAAATTACGGTAACCATATTGAGTTTAATCAAGAAATGCCGGGAATAGCCGAAATAATTACCCAGAACCTTAGCTTACTTAAGCGAATTATTAACCCGGTAAAATCTGTAATTAAGAAACAGCAAATGAATAACAGATGAACATAAAGTTTTTAAGTAGTCTTTGCAAGAAAACGCCAAATACTGCGTTCTTCTTGCCTTGAAAATAGTCA
>CAZWGG010000712.1:0-3056 GCA_964633305.1 uncultured Bacteroidales bacterium | reverse complement strand
TTATCAATACCTAAAACCGAAATAAAAGAATACTACCAGCTAAGTTCTGCACAAAAACGATTAAATATCTTATACGAATTTGATAAAACATCTCTGGCGTATGTATTACCTAAAGTTTTAAAAATTAATGGGTTTGTTGATAAAGAAAAACTTAATAACGCATTTAATAAGCTTATCGCACGTCATGAAATTTTACGTACATATTTTGAAATCATACAATCTATCGCTGTGCAGAAAATTGCAGAACAGGTTAATTTTAATATTGAATTTTTCAAGGCAAAAGAAGATGACATTCAATCTATAATAAGACAATTTCTACGACCTTTTGATTTAAGCAAAGCTCCTTTAATCAATGTCGGTTTAATCGAGACTTCCCCACAGGAAAATTATTTAATGTTAGCTGTTCATCATATTATTACCGATGGAGTGTCCACGGGAATTTTAATAAATGATTTTATGGCCTTGTACAATGACAAAGAATTGCCACAATTATATTTACACTATAAAGATTATGCGGAATGGCAACAAAGCGGCCCTTACAAACAAACAATTAAAAATCAACGCGACTTTTGGGTCTCTGAATTTGCAGAAGTCCCCGAAGTACCTGCTATACCGATTGATTTTAAAAGACACGCAACCAGAGATTTTGAAGGAGAAATTGTTGAATTTATAATAGATGCTGAAAAAACTAAAATATTAAATGAAATAGCTAAACAACAAGGGACTTCATTATACATGATTTTATTGTCTGTTTTAAATATTTTATTATCAAAACTTTGCAACCAAGAAGATATTTTAATCGGCACAGTAACTTCTGGAAGGCAGCATACTGACCTGGAAGCGATTATGGGAATGTTTGTAAACACTTTAGTAATGTACTGTCAGGTAAAAAGTGAAAACAGCTTTATTTCATTTTTACACGAGGTTAAAACAAAAGTATTATCAGCATTAGACAATCAACAATACCAATATGAAGATTTATTAAATGACCTGAAATTGGAAAGGGATACCAGCCGTAACCCTTTGTTTGATGTAATGTTCTCTTTTGAAAATATAGATAGTTCTGAACTCAAAATTTCTGGGTTAAGCCTCGAACCCTATAAATGCCATGATCTATTTCCAAAATTCGATTTAACACTTACAGCTGTTGAAAAAGAAAACGAGATTAACTTAAATTTTGAATACCCAAAATCATTATTTAAACAGGAAACAATTGAGAGATATTCTAACTATTTCAAAAAAATTGTAAGTAGTATAATAACAAATACCGATGTCACAATTTCAGATATAGAAATACTTTCGGAAGATGAAAAATATCAAATCTTATATGATTTTAATGATACTAAAACTGAATTTCAGGAAAACAAAACACTAACGGACCTTTTTGAAGAACAAGTAAATAAATCGCCGGAAAATATTGCGATCCTATCAAAAGGAGATGCTTTCTCGTACGATTGGGTCAATAAAGCCTCAAACAAGATAGCCAACCTTCTGAAAGCTAAAGGGGTTAAAATAGGCAGCTCTGTTGTAGTTGCTATGGAACGACATGCTGATTTAATTATTTCATTGTTTGGAATTCTGAAATCAGGTGCTAAATATATACCTGTAGAGCTTTATTTACCAGACAACCGAATAAAGGAAATATCTCTTTCGGTAAATGCTGAGTTTATAATTACAAATAAAAATCATGTTTTAAGACTGGACAATATAAGAAAGGAAATTGCTTTAAAAATAAATATCCTGAGTTTAGATATAGAGCTGGATCGGTCTTTAGCAGTAAATGAAATAAACAATGGAGAATTATGTCAATTAAGTTTGGCCAAATATCCTGATTGTAATCTGACCAAATACAAGTCAAGCAATGACCTTGCCTATGTAATATTTACATCGGGTTCTACAGGAAATCCAAAAGGTGTGGCAGTACAACATAAACCTGTGATCAATTTGATTGAATGGGTCAATAAGAATTACCAAATTGGACCAACAGATAAAGTACTTTTAGTTAGTTCAATTAGTTTTGACCTTTCAGTCTATGATATTTTTGGAATACTTGCAGCTGGAGGAACAATACGCATTGCAAACCATCAGGAATTAGCCGATCCGGTTGTACTGGCACAAATTCTTGTTGAGGAAAGTATAACATTTTGGGATTCTGCTCCTGCTATGTTGCAACAGGTGATCCCATTTCTGGAAAACAGGAAGGAACAAGCCAATCTCTATGGGAAATTACGACTTAGCTTTCTTAGCGGAGACTGGATACCATTAATGATGCCATCACAGATGAAGAAATTATTCAAAAATCTGAAGTTTATTGCACTTGGTGGGGCAACTGAAGCTACAGTATGGTCGAACTTTTACGAAGTCAATAACATTGATGAAAATTGGAATAGTATTCCTTACGGGAAACCCATTCAAAATGCGAAATATTTAATCCTGGATAAAAAGAAAAAGTTATGCCCTATAGGTATTTCCGGAGATCTATACATTGGTGGTCAATGTTTAGCAAAGGAATATATTAATGATAAGGAACTTAGTGATCGAAAATTTATCCCCAGTCCTTTCGATAAAGATGAAAAACTTTATCATACAGGTGATATGGCAAAATGGTTTTCTGACGGAAACATTGAATTTTTAGGCAGAAAAGATTCACAGGTTAAGATTAGGGGATATAGAATTGAATTGGGTGAAATTGAAAGTAAATTATTAAAATTTGATGGTATAGAGCAAGTATTAACGCAGGTTGTTTCAAAAGATAAATACGATAAATTTATTTGTGCATATTATGTTTCAAAGAATAAATTGTCGGATGAGGCTTTGAAGGATTTTTTGAGTAATGATTTACCCAATTATATGTTGCCAAAATATTTTGTTCACTTGGAAAGCATACCTGTGACAAAAAATGGGAAGCTTGATAGAAAACGACTCCCCTTACCAAAGATTGGGTTAGATACAAGTAAAATTAAGCAACCAAAAACCGAAACAGAAAAAAAGCTAATTCAGATATGGGCAAATCTTTTGCATCTCGATCAAAGTAAAATAGGAATCCAAGACGATTT
>CAZWGG010000711.1:0-3059 GCA_964633305.1 uncultured Bacteroidales bacterium | reverse complement strand
TTGCAGGTTGATAAGTACCGCTCTTTCGTACCCCACTCTTTCTGATTTGCAAATCAGAAGAAGCGGTATTTCTTAAAGTGTCAACTTGCTACACACCGGCAATTCTTTCTATGGCTTAGCGGCTACAAATTATGTTGAATAAAAATACAAAACTTTCACAAATCACTATCCCGCCAACCGAACAAAGAGAGCTCAGCGAATTCTAATTAACTATATAGTGTTGTGCGTTAGTTTTATTGTTCTGCATGAAGTCCTATTCTATTCCCTTCTGAATCCAAAATAATTGCTATAAAACCAGCATTCATCTTTGTTTTTGGCATTAAAATTTTACCTCCAGCTTGTTCCACTTTGTCAAGGATACTTTGAATATAGGGACTTGCGTTTATATAAACTAATGTCCCATTATTTGAAGGGCTATTCCTATTTGATTTTGATAATACTCCTGTTACTCTTCCCGAAGTTGCCTGTATAACATTTGGGTCATATGGAAAAAAAACGGCTTCATCATTTCCATCAGCTTTGATAACCATCTTAATGTCCAAAATAGTTTCATAAAATTTTTTAGCTCTTTGTGAATCCAAAATTGGAATTTCAAACCAAGTCAAAATACTGGTTTCCGAATCGATTTTTTTTAACTTTTGCATAATTCTATTTTTTATTCATTTAATTGAATAAATATATGTATTATATATATTCGGTTATAGAATTTGATAATTTTTTTTCTGTTATCAACGTATGACATCCGCTCTTTCGGAATACAATCCGAAAGCTAATAATAACATAATTTTTAATCCAGTTTACTTGTTCAATTTTTTGTAATCTTTTCTTGTCGTTTTTCACAAAAATGTTATATGTATAACTTTCACTTTATTTCCATTTTACCTGTTTTTATTATACTTAAATATAACGGGAAATTGTTACCGGATAATATATTCGGAAGAGCTGTGGGTGAGGGCATTAACTTTGGAAAACATCTTTAACCCTAATTTTTTTATTGCACTTTGTGTGTTTTCGTGCTAATTCTTCGTATACTATTTGCTTAATATCTGTATAAGAATTAAATTTTGTAAATTGTTTTCTAATTATTTATAATTTATTCTTCTTCAATTTCTTGACTAAACCAAACATAAGCTCCGTAAAAAATATTTATAATAATAAGTATAATTCCAAAGAGCATAACTATTTCAGTCGAATGAAAAACCTTTAAAACAGCTAGGCATATACCAATAAAGCCAGTTAAAAATTTAAGTCCCGGACTAAATAGAGGATGTGTGGGTTCTTTTTCTTTTCTTTCTAATGTGAGTTCAATTAAACCAATTAAAACAAGAGCAATACCAATAATAACTAAGTGAAAAATAACTGCTGTTTCACTGTGATATGATGAGTATGCTGCAAGATTATACAAACTTACCCCAACAAGAACAAAGCTCATAACTAAAGGCATATGTGTATTCACCCATAAAATAGTAATACTTACTTTAGGGTGGAAAGGACGTCGTGCAATAAAGTCAAAATAAAGCCACCAAAAACCCAATGCTGTAGCTATGCCCATAATTCCCATGGGTATCATAGAGAGACTAAAATGGTCGTGATGTGATAATCCCCCTATTAGTCCAATAATTATCTCACCGAAAACAATTATCGTAAACAGCCCCATGCGTTCAGGCAATTTAGAAGTTGTAAATCGAGGTAATTTTTTTTGATATTTAATAGTAAAATAAGGAGTAGTCAGATCAATAATCAATGCTATTGCAAATAGTGCTAAACTTACAGATGAATCTAATAAAGCGCCGGTAAATACAAAAATTACAGAAATACCAAAACCAATAATATATGTATTTGAAGTAGGTCTGAACGCTTTATTATGAAAACCAGCCCTTGCCCATAAAAAAATAATAATAATTCTCGCGATCATGTAAGAGAAAAGAAAATATTTAAGGTTCTCTCCTGTTGCATTGCGCGAGAAAATAGCTAATCCGGTAACAGGTATCATAAGTAAGAAAGTAAATATTCTATTTTCAATACCTTCTGTTTCAAATCTTTCGTTATAAATAGTTGATCCAATCCATACCCACCAGATTGGAATAAATCCGATAACAAAATTTTTAATTCCAAGTATGGAAACATTTTCTGAGAGATCATGGGCTAGACTTCCAATCACAGCTACAAAAAACAAATCAAAAAATAGTTCTAACCATGTAACCGATCTATGCAAACCTTTATCACCTTCTTTTCTTAATAATGGTAATTGCCAAATTTTCCTTTTATTCATTTAATAAATATTAGTTGATCCTATGTTCTATTAAATTTCTTTATCAGGCTATACAATAACCTGCATATCGTTAAAATTAGTAATATATTGAATTCATTATAAGCTTAAAAATTTAAGCCCATTTAGTTTTCGTAGTCATTTTTCAGCATGAAGCACAATCATCACCATTTCATCAATTGTTGTTATAATTATTTAATAGCACAACAGTTTTATGTTCGGAACTTATTGAATAAATATATGAATTATATATATTCGGTTATAGAATTTGATAATTTTTTTTCTGTTATCAACGTATGACATCCGCTCTTTCGGAATACAATCCGAAAGCTAATAATAACATAATTTTTAATCCAGTTTACTTGTTCAATTTTTTGTAATCTTTTCTTGTCGTTTTTCACAAAAATGTTATATGTATAACTTTCACTTTATTTCCATTTTACCTGTTTTTATTATACTTAATAACGGAAAATTATTGCCGGATTACAAATCCTTCTGTTAATTGCTTTTGGATAACATATCCGAAAGAGCGGTGGATAACTTAATAACTGCAAGTTGATAAGCAACCAATCAATATTTTCTCATCCTTTCCAGTTGTCTTTGGGTATCTTTTCTTTTTAAGGCTTCGCGTTTGTCATATTCCTTTTTACCGCGTGCCAGGGCAATTTCCAGTTTTGCATAGCCTTTATCGGAGATAAAAAGTTTTAAGGTTACAATGGTAAATCCCTTTTCTTTAACATTTTTTTCAAGTTTTTTTAGTTCTCTTTTTGTTAGAAGCAATTTCCTGTCA
>CAZWGG010000710.1:0-3061 GCA_964633305.1 uncultured Bacteroidales bacterium | reverse complement strand
TTGAGTTTACCTTTCTGTTCATTCCAGTTTCCTTTTAGTTCAGTTTTGTTCATGATTTTGGATTTTAATTGTTGCAGCTGGCAATACAGTTGTGAATAAAATTTCACCATACAAAGGTTAGCCTATTAATCAAAGAAACCATTATATAATAATGTGAATTAGTTACATCATTCACACATTCTAATTCTGCTTTGACAGATTTGTTTTAATCAATATATTCCGTAAGTTGTTCCCTCAATTTTTTTCTTGCAAAGAATATTCTGCTCTTAACAGTACCAAGTTTCAAATCAAGTTTTTCTGCAATTTCGTTATACTTAAACCCATTATTGTACATCTTGAAAGGTACCTTATAATAACGATTAAGCGCTTCAACTTTCTTTTCTATTTCTTCTGATGCCAAAAAGGAATTAGCATTATTAGTACTGGAAAAATGGAGAATATCCTGAGAATAATTTTCTTTTAATCTATTATTGTAGGTATTCTTAAGCTGGGACTGACGATAATTGTTTATAAAAATATTTTTCATAATAGTAAATACCCATGCCTTCATATTTGTTTCGTGCACAAATTTGTCCTGGTATCTCAAAGCTCGGAGAAATGTTTCCTGAACAAGATCTTTAGCTTTTTCTTTATCCGTAGTTAAGTTATTTGCAAACCTCATCAGATTGACCTGAAGGTTAACTAGTTTATAGTGAAATTCTATTGCTGTCATATTTAAAACTAAAGGTATTCAAAAAAGTATGATATTGCAGTCAAATTTTTTTGGAGATAATAATTTTAGTCCCTTCATAATTTTTAATATTTATTTAAATCTTACAATTAGTGATACGGAATGAAAATACCTGATTATTATGAATTCATTTATTAAAAAATAGTTTTATAAATATTTTTTAATGCCCATGACATATTACGAATCAAGAACACTTTATTTTTCCAATGATTTTAAATATTTGAGATAAATAATTATAACCATCTTGAGTTTGATAAGGAAAACAAAACACAAAGAACTATTTCTCTTTCTCTATATTTATTGAGCGGTTATGTGCCCCATTAAAAAAAGGGGGCCCTTTTTTCTTCAACACATTTAACAGCATATAAATACATGGCTGCGCTCCAGGTTTGCCAGTCCTGCCCCATAGGTTTGCCATCCTGAGCTTTTACCCATTCGTTAAACCCAAATTTCAAGTTTTTATCAATCGAACATTTCATTAGGTTGGTAAGAGCAAATAGTCTTTTTTCTGCAAGTTTATATCTTTTTGCGGCTACCAGGGCTGCTATATAAATACCACAAATAAATGGCCAAATACCTCCATTATGATATTCACCGGGATTGTTATATTTTGAATATCGTTCATGCCAGTCCGGATCCGTTGGCTTAATAAAGGGAAAGAAATTAGGTGGGAGGTCAACTGCAAGTTCACCTCTTATTCTCATATTTGCACATTCATCCTCTATCCATGAAATCATTTCGTTAGCTCTGGTTTGTGAGGCCAATCCTGAAAGGATGGCAAGGCTGTTTCCGAGCAGGTCGAAACGTTCGCTGCTAAAAATTTTATATGACCAGAAGGCATAGTAAGGCTTATGTTTTACTACAAGACCCTCGTGTACATGATTATGCATCTCTCCACCGGTAATGGTAAACATGCCCATTGCATGTTGTAATTTATCAGCCCTTTTGTTCTGATTAAGCATTCGCAAATAAGAATATGTTAATGTGTTTACATACAAGCCGTAACCTGTTACCCATTGTTCGTCACGCCAATCGCTTGTGGGTTGCTGGGCTACCAGAAACCGATCCGATGGGCTTTGATACTCCATCCATATTAAGGCTTTTTTGACGGCCTCATGCAGAAAGTCAGTATTATTTGTTGCTTTTCTGAAAATTCCTACTCCCAATAAAAACAATGGGGTTGTGTCGCTGGCGCCCCGGTCTTCTGTATCATACACAAGTGAGGCAATATGACCTTTTTCCGTCTGATTTTTTGCTAGTGTTTCCAGCACTTTCCGGATGCTTTCTAACAATTTTTGATTTTCAGAAACCACAATACCAAATATTGAAAACATTAAATCACGGGTATAAGGTTCCGGGTATCCCCATCCTGCTGTTCGTGGAAGCCCCTGATAAGGCCCCTTGGCATTATGTACCAGTGCTTCGAGGGCCGCTTTTTTTGCTTGTTCTATTTCTTCCCAATATAAGTTTTGCATATTCTAATTTGAGTATGAAGTTATTTAATTCCCAATTTATCATTTATTATCTGTAAAAAACGTTTTGCCACAACACGGTAGTCGAAATTTGCCACAACACGTTTACGGCCTGCTTTTCCCATTTTTTCCCGCAAAACGGCATTTTGCATTAAAACCATCAAATATTCAGCAATATCTTGCACATTAGCGCGGTAATCCACAGTCCGTGGCACATTAAATATCATTTTATGTTGATCTTCAAAACCTGATTCATCACCCAGTATTACTTCGCTCACGGCAATTTTTCGTGCTACTTTTGCCAGCAATGCTGTCTCTTTGTGAATAAGTGTATCCAACATTCCCATGGCCTTAATACTTATCACCGGTTTTTCGCAAGCCCCGGCCTCCACCTGTGGCATTCCAAATCCCTCAAGCCGCGATGGGGCAGCGTATATATCACAAGCGCCAATAAGGTAAGGCATAAAGGTTCTGGAAATAGTGTTGGTTGCATAGGTGACATTTTTTTTTATACCCAATTGGGTTGCCAATTCCAGATCAGCTAGATTTTGATTTTTGGTACGAGGTTGAGGCCATACCTTACACACGTATTTCCAATCAGGCGCTTTGGCATCAATTAATGCGAGCGCTTGCATAACCTCCTGGGCGCCCTTTGAAGCCGCATCACCGCCCACTGTAAGAATCATTAGCTGGTCTGGCGAAATTCCGAGCGCTTCGCGAACTGCCAGTATTTTTGTGTCATCTTTACTAAAAGGAATAAAGGAATCCGTATTGCAGCCAACAGGCAAAACTTCTATTATGTCAGCATTAATTCCATCTCGAACATACATCTCCTTTACCCAGTTCGAGGTTACCAATA
>CAZWGG010000709.1:0-3069 GCA_964633305.1 uncultured Bacteroidales bacterium | reverse complement strand
CCTTATTTCAAAAAGCTAAATCTATAAAGTAAGCTCTTTAAAATAAGGTTTTTATAGCTCTATATCCGTTATTACTGCCCCAAAAAACTATAGGCAATGGAAACGTAAAAAAATAAAGGGAACAGAATTTGCAAAGTTAATTGGTGTAAGTAAAGCCACTCTTTACAGGTATATCAACGAATATGAGAACCTAATTTAAATTATATGGTAACAGGTTCCTGCCTAACGGGTATTTTTACACGTATGTCGGCTGTATGCGTATAGGACTTTATAACTATTTTATTATAGGAAATAAGAACCTTTCTAATAATTTTAGTAAGCATTATAATTAGAATAGAGAGGTGTTTGCATATGAATATTGGTTTTCTAAAAAGTAATAAAGGTACTACAATGATCCTTTTTACTTTTTTAATGACCGCATTAATAGGGGTGGCTGCAATTGTTATTGATATTTGGAGGGTATCTCTTGAAAAACAAATGTTGCAAAATGCTATAGATGCTACAGCTCTAGCAGCTGCACAAGATTTGCCAGATGATACAAAAGCTATCGAAACTGCAAATCAATACATAACAGCAAATGGTTATAAACCCTCCGATATAACCATTACCTTCTCTGACTCAAATTACGCAATAGTTATTACAGCTTCTAAAAAGGTAGAATATACGTTGGCAAAAGTCTTGGGGTATGATAGTACAATACTCACTGAAAGAGCTTCAGCAGCCTTATCAGGGGTTGATTCTGGGCCGTTTAATTATGCTGTTTTTGCAGGAGGAGGTATGGCTGCATTCAATGGCTCTAAACATATATTTGATGGTAGTGTGTATGGTAGAGACGGTGTATCACTTGGTAATAAAGCGCAAGTTCTACATGGAAATGCTGTCAGTAGCAATAATATCTGTGGTCCATCAGATATATCTTTTGGGAATGGAGGGATTATTACAGATAATCCTGTAATACATATGCCAGATTTTTCTGAGCTTATAAAGAAACAAGGTGTTTTTTGTACGAATCAAGAGGACTTTTACTCAAAATTTAATGGAAAATCAATTGATGGACCAGTTTATATTAATGGTGATTTGACTATTAATGGTCGAATAAAGGGGATAGGTATTATTTATGCTACTGGAACAATTGATTATACACCTGATCAAGATTCAACTGATTCAATTGTTTTTTATGCAGGTGGTATAGGTGGAATGACATTTAATGGCGGTACGGGCAAGATTTATGGGATAATGTATGCGCCAAATGGTACTATACGGGTAAATGGTGGACCAAATGGTATTGTGTATGGGCGTATTGTAGCTCAAAAAGTTGATGTCAATGGTGCTAAGTTCAGTGTTTATTCAAGTTTACATGATTTGGATGGACTTAATACATTGATAAGTGTGAAGTTAGTTCAATAATTATTGATGGAATATCAATTTGCTAAAATTGTAGATACTTGTTTTTGAACATTGGTGTCTAGAGTTTTATTTTTAAAGTATGTTTTTAATATTCTTAACCCAACTTACGATTTAAATAGCATGTAGGGGTAGTAAGCCAATGGTGTCAACTTAAGCTGTATCCATTGGTATTAGGTTGATTCATAGACATAACTTTTTCATCAATTTTAATTGAAAGTCTTTAGTTAAGCTATTTTCAATTAAAATAGTAATTCCCTAAAGGATTATAGCAACACTTTATAGATATATTAATGATTATGAAAAATTGCTTGATTAGAGGCTTTAAAGCCTCTTTGGAAGTTTTTGTAATCACTAACGGGGATTTTTACACGTATGTTGGCTGTATCCGTTTTTATTATAATTTTTTTTAAAAAAGCACTTGACGTTGGCTAGTTGGTCTAGCTTGATGGCCATGTGGCGGCACCCCTTGTAGAAGAATCTATATTTGAAATCCCCCATTTTGGAGCACTGGACAAAAATACCCTAGTTAGAATTTAATAAATATTTTAGTAATGAAAACATGCTAGTTCAAATTTAAATAGACTTTTTTACCTGGTTAGATTTTCTTAAAAAATCAATCTGAATTTTTAAATAGATATATCTATAAATGCCAAATATTAATACAAAAAGAGAGATGATCATTACAGTATAAGCTGCAATAATAGCAATTAATGTTGTAAAAAGTTTAAATAATGAAATTCCGATTATAGAAAATGATAAAGATGTTCTGATATAAGCAAGTAAAGTCCTTTCATTTGATAATATAGTTCTGTCAATAGCCAATTCATCCCTTAAAATAATTTTTCCTTCACTGAATTTTAAATAAGGTTTTTTAGACATAAAAAATTACAACTCCTAATATAAAAAGTATAAATATTATAGCATATTTAATTGGGGTCTCGCCAAATACTATTATTGATGTTGGGGGGTTGTATAGTAATGAAACAGAAAAAACATCTCAATATGCTAATAATTTTCTTTGTAATAACTACTATAATACATGTTAGCAGAATTATAACAGCATTTTTGCAAATAATTATAAAAAAATATTATAAATCAATGGTAGTTTATGTTGGACTTACTTTGAATAATATACGGGTACAGAGAAGATACATGTAATTATGCAAGTAACAAAAATACAGTCTTTTTTATATTTTTCCCCAAAATGCTTGTTATTGACATTTTTTGTTTTTAATACATTTTGTTTTTAGTATAGTATATTTTTATGAAATACTTAGGAGAAAGTAAGGAGGATTTTAATGGGATTTAATTTTAAAAGAAGTTTAAAAATTGCTCCAGGAACAAGGTTAAATGTTGGTAAAAAAAGCATGGGAATAAGTTTAGGAACAAAAGGATTAAGATATAGTATAAATTCAAGAAGTGGAAGTAGAACTACTTTAGGTTTGCCAGGGACAGGTGTTTCATATTCAATTCCGAGTTCAAGAAAATACAAAAGCAATGCATATAGGAAAAATCAAGAATTAAAACAAAAAATGAAAAATTTTCAAAAAGAACAAGAGATTGAAAGAGCTAAATCTGAGGTTGAATTATACCAAAATAGAATTAGATTGAAATAAAAAGCAGTAAAATTAAGCATAACAAATACAAGCCAAGAGTAAAGAA
>CAZWGG010000708.1:0-3075 GCA_964633305.1 uncultured Bacteroidales bacterium | reverse complement strand
TAAGTAAATCTTTATTTTTTAATTCTTCGAATGAAGAAAGCGAGGTAACTATATTTTTTAATTGATACTTTCCTATTAAATCAGTCTCAATTTCTATTGTTTCATTCTTAATTTTATCAATTATATGAACTTGTTGTGAGTTATTTGCAATTATTTTGTTATCAATAATTCCAAATCTTCTTTGTGCAAATGTAATACTGGCTTTTTTAGTATTGGCTATTTCTTTAAATATAGGTCCTGTTAAAGAATGTGTCTCCCCTATAACAACAGAAGTATTGTATTTTATGATACCCGCTTTTTCCCTGGCTATTTTTTCAATTGTGTTTCCAAGAAATTCAGTATGGTCAAGGCCAATATTTGTTATAACCGATAAAATTGGGTTAATTATGTTTGTTGAGTCAAGACGGCCACCAAGCCCCACCTCAATAATTGCTATATCAACATTCATTTTCGCAAAATACTCAAAAGCCATAAAAACAGACATTTCAAAAAATGAGGGGTTTAACTCATCAAAATATTTTTTATGTTTGTTAACAAAACCAACCACCGAATCTTCATCAATCATATTACCATTTACCCTTATTCGTTCACGAAAATCTAATAAATGCGGCGATGTGTGCAATCCAACATTATAACCTGCCTGTTGTAAAACAGATGCAAGCATGTGGCATACAGACCCTTTTCCATTTGTTCCCCCAACATGTATAGTTTTGTATCTTTTATGAGGACTGTTGAGATAATAATCTAGTTTACTGGTATCTTCCAAGTCGTTTTTATATGCTGCCTTACCTATACGCTGATACATAGGCAACTGATTATGAAGGTAATCTATAATCTCTTGATAATTCATTTTAGCAAAAAGGTTATATATATTTTAAATTTACCATTTTTCGTAATGTATCCTGTCTTTCCTGTATCTCTCAGGAAAAGGCTTTTGTTCATTAGAATATCCGATTGCTATTACTGAGAATGGTTGAATATGGCCTGGCAAATTAAATATTTGATGTAAAGCTTCCACCCTGTTATCTCTCGGGTAAATTCCAATCCAACATGCACCTAATCCCAAAGCATGTGCTGAAAGTAAAATATTTTGTGAAGCCGCCGAACAATCAATCGGGCCATACCCTGTATCATGTTGCAATTTCTCGTCAAAACAAACTAGTATGGCAACGCTGGCATCATTTAGCATCCATGCATTTTTATGTACTTGTACAATTTCTTCCATAAGTTTTTTACTTCTGAAAACCACAAAATGCCATGGTTGCTTATTTACAGCAGAAGGAGCATACATAGCAGCCTTAAGAAGTATATCCAATTGCTCATCTGTCACCATCTTGTTAGTATACCTTCTTATACTCCGTCTTGTAAGAATTGCTTCATTAGCTTCCATATATTGCTATTTAGTTCACATTTATTTTATAAAGTTAACAACTAAACAAGATATGTTTAAAACATAAATTATTTACCAATAATGAAACAAAAATATAACAATAAAAGTTATTATTTTTAAACAGGTTCATATTTATAAAATTTTACAATTCTATGGCGACAAAGAAAAAATTATTTGTTCTTGACACAAACGTGTTGCTTCATGATTACATGTGTATTTATAATTTCCAGGATCATGATATTGTTATTCCAATACCTGTTCTTGAAGAGCTTGACAGGTTTAAAAAAGGGAATGATATAATTAACTATCATGCCCGGGAATTTACACGCGAGCTTGACCGTCTTTCCGGAGATAAGCTATTCAACGGTGGTGTTTCACTTGGAAAAAACAAAGGAAAACTAAGTATAGAAACCGGAAAACCTTTGTCAAAAATAATCCAGGAATCTTTCCCGGAAAATACACCCGATCATAGAATTCTTGCTATTGCAGAGTATGTGCATCATTCAAATTCCGATAAAAAGGTGTTTTTTATCTCAAAAGATATTAATCTCAGGATGAAAGCCAAATCCATTGGAATAATGGCACAGGATTATGAGAGTGATAAAGTAGCTGATATTGCTGAGTTATATAAAAATATTACAACCCTTGAGCAAGTTGATAATAAATTAATTAATAAGTTATATGAACAGCCGGAAGGTATTGCAGTTGAAGATTTTAATTTAGATGCAGAACCACTGGCTAATCAATATTTTATTTTGAAAGGAAATACATCAAGTGCACTTGTTCATTTTGATCCTGTTAACAAATTATTTAACCGTGTTATTAAACAAAAAACATACGGAATTGATCCTCGAAATGCCGAACAAACATTTGCCATAGATGCCCTTTTGCGTGATGAGATACAATTAGTTACCCTTACCGGAAAAGCCGGGACTGGAAAAACACTACTTGCACTTGCCGCAGCATTACATCAACGAAAAGAATTCACACAGATATTTCTTGCACGACCAATTGTTCCTTTAGCAAACAGGGATATAGGATTTTTACCGGGAGATGTAAAAGAAAAAATAGGGCCATATATGCAACCCTTGTTTGATAATTTGGATGTTATAAAAAACAAATTTCAGCAAACAAGCAAGGAATTTCAGAAAATAGATGAGTTACTTAAAGCTGAAAAACTAATAATTACACCACTTGCCTACATAAGAGGAAGAAGTCTTTCAAAAATATTTTTTATTGTTGATGAAGCACAAAATTTAACTCCACATGAAATAAAAACGATTATTACACGTGCCGGAGAAGGAACGAAAATGATTTTTACCGGGGATATAGAACAGATAGATTCTCCTTACCTCGATGACAAATCAAATGGTTTGAGTTACCTTACCGATAAAATGAAAGGCCAGGATATTTTTGCACATGTAAACCTGGTAAAAGGAGAAAGAAGTTATTTAGCGGAGCTTGCCAGTAATCTTCTTTAGAGATTATACTCAAATAACAGATATGGGCTAAAAATATTAATTTTATGAACAATTCAGAATAATTTTTTTTTTCTTTGTAAAAAGAAATGATTTAACATGAAAACTAAAAAAATACTGCACATTGCTCGGCATGCTAAATCTTCATGGGATTATGAAAACATTTCAGATGTTGACAGGCCAGTAAAAATGAGGGGAATAAAAAAT
>CAZWGG010000707.1:0-3076 GCA_964633305.1 uncultured Bacteroidales bacterium | reverse complement strand
CATATAGCGTATATAAGCAGCAGAGAATCAACGCACCTTCCATCATAGGCACTGCAACTTTTTGGCAGTACAAGAGTAGCTGGGGAGGAGCTCCCACTGGGTCAAACAACTCCGTCAGTATGAGCAACCACTGGAACGCGTGGAGTAGTATGTGCGGGAGCCTGGGTAATCCTAATTACCAGGTATTAGCATTAGAAGCATGGGGTGGTAAAAGTGGCTATATAAACGCCACGGTGTGGTAACAGTTCCCCTGCAAATTATTTGATGTAGATAAGGCCAGCTGGACCAACCGCCAACGGCCTTATATATTTTAAAAAACAATTTAGAAAAATGAAAGGGCACAGGTGGTAATGGCTTTGTGGATAAGTGAATTTTAAACTTATTTAAATATTGTATAACCAAATATATTGTGGTAATTTCTGGTGAATCTGATTCTTTGATCCGGAATACGTTCGGCGAGGCTAAAAATCTTAAACGTGTATTCCTACTCAAAGGACTGTTGTTACGTGGCCCTGTAAGATAGAACGCTGTTTCCGAAAGCGAATTGTAGGCCATCGGTACTTATAATTTTTTCAAAAAGTTACAAGGAGATATTTTCAATGAGAAACCTATTAATTTTATTTATAACGGCAACAGGGATTATTGTCAGCTCTTGTTGGCAAAAAGAGCCTGATAAGTTTGTGTTCATCAAAGGCGGGACTTTTATAAACACAAAGTCCAACTACTACGGAAAAAGTGTGATAATATCGAACTTTTATATCAGTAAATATGAAGTAACCCAGAAAGAATGGATTGAGATAATGGGAAGCAATCCCTCAAAATTCAAAGGTAACAACCTGCCGGCAGAAATGGTAAGCTGGTATGATTGTGTTGATTACTGTAATAAAAGGAGCATAAAAGAAGGTTTAAAACCGTATTACAATATAGACAAGAATAAAAAAGACCCGAATAATGAGAATGATATCGATGATATAAAATGGATGGTAACGATCAATGAGGGAGATAATGGTTACCGGTTACCGACAGAAGCAGAATGGGAATATGCTGCAGGAGGGGGTCAGGTGAGCAAAAGTTACACTTACAGCGGAAGCAATGATGTAGATAAAGTAGCATGGTATTGGAAAAACTCTGGAGATAAAAACTTAACAGGGTTTTGGTCCTGGACTGTGATAGAAAATAACAATAATAAAACAAAACCTGTCGGCGACAAGGAATCCAACGAGTTAGGGCTTTACGATATGTCAGGCAATGTAAGGGAATGGTGCTGGGATTGGCAAGAAAGCTATGGAACTTCCCAAAAAGGACGGTGTTGGAAGGGTGGTGGTTGGCTCGGTGGTGACTTCTGCTGCGAGCTGTCTTTCCGGGGCAGCTTCGAAGCGAATGGCAAGGGCCCCGATCAGGGTTTTCGTTTGTGCCGTAGTAAGTAACCCGCCCAAACGATATGCTCGAATCAAACCGGAAGCAATGTGATAATTACAGTATGTCATGTGACAATTGTAGAAATTTTGTTGGCGGTAAAGGTCTTTAACCCAAGGGTAAGGTCGTGGCTCCTTTTTAGTAGTTCACGAAATCTTTTGTCCTATTAATTTTACTATCCTGTTAGTCAATTTGTTAAGACTAATTTTAAATCCTGAATTTTCGAGGTATCCTGCAACTAAATTGCGGCTAACCTTAGTCTTGTAATAAGAACTTACTTTTTGCACCCATGTTCCGTTTTCACGCTCATGCAATAAATCAGTAACCCTCAATTTTTCAGGAAAGTATTCAATAAAGCATGTTAGGATTCGTTGTGAATCACTTTTAACCGGAATAAATCTGTCTGTATCATCCAGTTCAACTGAATAATCACGAAAAGTAAGAATTAATTTCCCGTTTGGGGATAAAATCTCAAATGAATCTTTAATTAATTTTTTAATTTCTGATTTTGAATCTAAATGTAACAATGTATCTCCGCAACATACAATTAATTCAGGTTTTGGTTTTGAATAGCCGGCAATTAACCTGATATCATCTTTAAAGACTTCAACATGATAGTTATCAATTCTTGATTTGAGTTCTGTAATTAATTGATTATTAAAATCTATTGCTTTAACTTTAAAACCTAATTCGGCCAAAGCTATCGTTTGAATTCCATTACCAGCACCTAAATCAATAGCATAAGTTGTGTCAACAGGGGATACCGAGTTTTCCGCACAAAATGCTTTGAAATCATTTTTATTTTTATCAAAATCTCCGGTGAACCAAGAATAAAAATTTCCTAAATGGTTATCATAATGATCTTTTACAGTCATAGTTTGACTTTTGAATCGGTTATAAACTCTCAAAGGAAAGCCCTACTTAGCATTTACCTGACCATTACCCTAAACAGTCATAATATCTTTTTCCTTTGCCTCGATCAGCTCATCAATAATTCTTGAGAACTCATTTATAAATTCCTGAACCTCGTTTTCTGCATCTTTTTCCAAATCCTCAGATAATCCTTCTTTTTGCAATTTCTTAAGCTCTTCATTTGTTTCTCTTCTTGTATTCCGGATACTGACTTTTGTATTTTCCCCCATCCCTTTTATTTGTTTCACCAATGATTTTCTTCGTTCTTCGGTTAGCGGAGGGATATTAATACGGATAATTTCGCCATTATTAGCGGGGTTAAGGCCAATATTTGCTGCCATAATTGCTTTCTCAATTGGTCCAATCATAGTCTTTTCCCAAGGATGTACGGCAATTGTTTTAGCATCTGGAGTGCTAATATTTGATACCTGGTTCAAAGGCGTTTTAACACCATAATAGTCAATATAGATACCATCAAGAACAGTCGGGCTTGCTTTTCCGGCTCTAACTCTAACTAATTCATCTTTAAGATGTTTAATGGCTTTTTCCATTTTTTCTTTAGCATCTTCGAGATATAGTTGAACTTCTTCTTCCATTTTTAAGCAGTTTTGTTTGTCTGTAAACAAAAATAAAAAAAAAAAACTTCTGTCCAACAAAATGAAAATGGAAATCCTACTTAGTGCCAGCCAGAAAGCTCCTATTTTTTAAAGTCTTTGATAAGAAAACGTCAAAGACAAGGCTTTCGAAG
>CAZWGG010000706.1:0-3082 GCA_964633305.1 uncultured Bacteroidales bacterium | reverse complement strand
ACAGAAATTCTACACGGTATAAAAACAAAATTGAGAAAGGTATCATAAATCCCAGTATTCCAATTTTTTCGTATATCCCGGGCAGGAAAAATGTTGATGCAGTTACATCGGCCACAGAACAATATTTTGCAAGCCGGGGATTATTATATACCTACATTGGAGAAAAGAGGGTTGATACAACCCACTTGCATATTAAAGAATGGATTGAATGCATCAGAACAGGACAGCAGCCAAGTTGTGATATCGAACAGGGTTTACAGGAAGCTATAACTGCTCATATGGCAACAATAGCATATAGAGAAAACCGGAAAGTATATTGGGACTCAGAAAAACAAAAGATCATATAATAATTTTTTAACTTCTAACTAGTGCTAATAAGAAAACTCATATATTTTTAAAGCCACTCAAATTGTTTAATCAAAAACCTTTAATTCTATGAAAAATAAAACAAATGACACCAAGATTACCCGACGTCGGTTCTTGGGTAATACTGCCTTAGGAGCAGCTGGTTTTGTAATATTACCCAGTAAGGTTATAAGTGGTTTAGGACATAAAGCCCCAAGTGATAGATTGAATATTGCAGGTGTTGGAGTAGGAGGGAGGGGCGGAGCGGTAATTAAAGCCATTCAAAGTGAAAATATTGTTGCCTTGTGTGATGTAGATTGGAAATATTCTGCCGGTATTTTTAAAGAATTTCCCGATGCAAAAAAATATTACGATTGGAGAAAGATGTTTGATGAGATGAAAGATAGCATTGATGCAGTAGTGGTTGGTACAGCTGATCATACGCATGCCATTATTTCAATTAATGCAATGAAACTTGGTAAACATGTTTACTGTGAGAAACCTTTAACCCATTCTGTGTGGGAATCACGTATGATGGCAAAAATTGCCAACGAATATAAAGTGGCCACCCAAATGGGGAACCAGGGAAATTCAGGAGAAGGAATACGTCAGATATGTGAATGGATTTGGGATGGAGCAATTGGAGAAGTAAAAGAAGTTCATGCGTGGACAAACAGGCCTATTTGGCCACAAGGACTTGAACGTCCTAAAGGATCTATGCCTGTCCCGGATACACTAAACTGGGACCTTTTCTTAGGGCCTGCACCGGTTCGTCCTTATCATTCCATTTATACACCATGGAACTGGAGAGGTTGGTGGGATTTCGGGACAGGGGCATTAGGTGATATGGCGTGCCATATAATCGATCCTATTTTTAAAGCCTTGAAACTTGAATATCCGACAAAAGTACAGGGAAGTTCAACATTATTAAATACCGAATCAGCCCCAGTTGCTGAAGTAGTAACTTTTACATTTCCGGAAAGAAAAAAATTACCTAAAGTTAACTTACCAGAAGTAAAGGTTAAATGGTGGGACGGCGGCCTGTTGCCTGAAAGGCCTGTCGAATTACCCGAAGGGGATATCATGGGAAGGGATTCGAACGGAGGATGTTTGTTTATTGGGTCAAAAGGGAAACTAATGTGTGGATGCTATGCTTCAAATCCGTTTTTGCTTCCTTTATCTTTAAATAAATCGTATGAAAGACCTCCAAAGACTTTACGAAGGGTTAAATCATACCTTAAAAAGGAAGGCGATAATACCGTTGATCTTGGACATCAGCTAGACTGGGTCCGTGCATGCAAAGAAAGTCCCGAAAACAGAACAGAAGCAAGCTCATATTTTGGTTATGCAGGGCCTTTAAATGAAATGGTAGTTATGGGTGTTGTTGCGGTTCGTTTGCAAGACCTTAAACGTGAATTGGAATGGGACGGTGAAAACATGAAATTTATAAATATTTCCGATTCCGATGAAATAAGAGTAGTTACTTCAGATAAATTTGAAGTAATTGACGGGCATCCGCATTTTGATACAAAACATGCTAGTATAAATGCCAAGCAAGCTGCCGAAGAATACATTAAACATACGTACAGAGAAGGTTGGAGTATGTAATTTGATAGTAGACAATTATTGTTAAACCTAATAAATAAAAAATTATGAAAAACTTATTATGGTTAATAATCTTACTAATGAGTTTTTGTATTAACTCATGTGTTGAACAAACTGGGCCTAATCAGCTTTCTAAAAAAGAAACTGAAGAAGGGTGGAAATTACTTTTTGATGGAAAAACAATGGATCATTGGAGAGGATATTGCAAAGATAATGTACCTCCTGCATGGTCGGTGGAGGAAGGGACGATACATATAAAAGGCTCTGGAAAAGGAGAGGCTGGGGCCAGCGAAGGAGGTGATATTATAACAAAGAAAACTTATGGTAATTTTGAGTTAAGCTTAGAGTGGAAAGTTTCTGAAGGTGGGAATAGTGGTATCTTTTACCTTGCTCGTGAAAAGTGTGGTGATGATTCAATACCAGGCCAGCCAATTTGGAAATCTTCTCCTGAAATGCAGATTTTAGACAATGAAAAACATCCTGATGCAAAACTGGGGAAAGACGGAAACCGGCAAGCAGGTGCCCTTTACGACCTGATACCGGCAACACCTCAAAATGCCAAACCGGCAGGAGAATGGAACCATGTGAAAATTACAGTTTATAAAGGAACAGTCATTCATTGGATGAACGGGGAAAATGTTGTTGAATATCATCTTTGGACAGATGATTGGAAGAAAATGTGTTCAAATAGCAAGTTTAAGGACTGGGAAGATTTTATTAATACTGCCCAGGAAGGATATATTGGACTGCAAGATCATGGAGATGATGTTTGGTTTAGGAATATAAAAATTAAAGAATTATAAATAAGTGCTGATTATGTCACAATCGCGACGCCAATTTATAAAAAAAACAGCATCAGCATCAATAGGTGTTGTAATATTAGCCAATGGGACCTCTATAGCCGGTTTTTCAGGCAGGCTTAGTCCTTTTAAAATATCTTTAGCCGAGTGGTCACTTCATAAAGCCTTATTCAATAAAGAAATAACTAATCTTGATTTTCCATTAACTGCAAAAAAAGAATTTGGAATAGGGGCAGTTGAGTATGTTAGTACTTTTTATAAAGATACAAGTAAGAATTATTTGAATGACTTGTTACAACGTACTAAAGATAATGAAATTACCAATGTATTAA
>CAZWGG010000705.1:0-3090 GCA_964633305.1 uncultured Bacteroidales bacterium | reverse complement strand
TCTGCATTATTTTCAGTATTAAGCAAAAATGTTGTTTTAGGCATTAATTACTCTTTTGGTTTTCAGACAGATTAGTAATTCTTCATAGATTTTCAATCGTATTTAAACAGAATATGGATGTTTAAGAAATGATATAAACAAATTAAATTTACATAAAAATTTAATACTACATTCATGAATATTTGTATAACATGTGGAAATAAAACGATGAGAATTTGAAAATTTTTGAATCAGTTGTCTCCTAACTTCGGTTCGGACTGACAATGAATAAACAAAAGGTAACTATAGATTATTTAAAATACGAAATTCATTTGAAGCTGTTGTTATTGAAGGAGATACAACAAATTTTCGGGATAATTTTATTTGTAGAATAGATGGAATGGTATATTGATACTTCCGGCTGGACTTACAATCACAGGAGAGGTAGTTTTTATCCCCAGGAATTGCCAATATCAAACTGGTTTTCACATTATATATCTTGTTTTTCAACTGTTAAGATTAATGCAACATTTTACCGGAAATTTAAAGATTCAATAATGAAGTTTCATATTCAAAATAATCAGATAAGGATGCTCTTGAAAAGTTTAAAAGTTGTTTTGTGCTTTTCAATGTGCAACTTCTAACTTTAATGAGCTTTTTAACTTCTGAAAGACAATGTATCTCAAAATCATTTTCGGGAAATACCCGGGTTAATAATCCCAATTCAAATGCTTCTTTGGAAGATAACTCGTCTTTTAATAAAATATTGGCGGCTTTATGATGTCCTAAATATTGAACCAAAAAAAAGGGCAATGCTCCACTAGGATGTAACCCGTATTTATTATGTTCAAATAAAAACTTTGATTTTTCGGAGGCAAATACTATATCACCGGTTAAAAAAGCGCCTATTATCGGAGTCACAAGATTTCCCATGGTGCATGCTGCAAGCAGTTTATTATAATCTGCAAATTGTATAATAAGTTTGTTTAATACATTTATCTCTCTAAAACGGGTATTCTTTTCGCAAAAATTGGGTTGACTATATTCATATGAATCATTACTTTTTTCGAATATTGAATTAAGAAAATTACCATAATTTATTTCATTAGCACAACCCAGCTCAAATATCAGCATGAGGGCTTTAATATTTTTATCATTCTCGGTATGCTCCACAAAATCAGCAAATTCATTACTCAAATCAAGATTAATTAAAAATTGAAATATATCATTCTTGAAACGAACAGTGGCTACTCTATCCTCAATTCTTGAAGCAATAAAATCATTATTAACAAGATAATCCATATAATTAGGATTTAAGTTTTATTAAAAGATACTAATTTCGTTAATAGGAAGCAATAATTTGAGGCAATTGTTCAATTTTTGCTCTATAAAATGAAACTATACTTTTTTCTATAAAACAAAAAGTCTTCTAGCAGACAGCATTATATATTGTATTTTCTTAAAATATTTTAATATAGGTAAAAATTCATATATTTACGTAGTTAAATCTTTTATCATGAAAAACACAAAAAATATTCTATTGGTTTCTGCTTTTATACTCCTGCTTTTTTCCTGCAAAAAGGATGAAAACTATTCAACCACCGACCTTTTAACCCGCCAACCCTGGATTTTAACGGCAAGTACGTATAATCCTCCTGTTGAAACACCTTATGGAACAGTTGTTGATCGATATGCAGATATGCCGGATTTTTACAAAGATGATCTATGGGTACTTAATCCTTCAGGCACTTATTCAAAAAATGAAGGTGCATCAAAATACAGTCCTAATGATGTAGATGTTTGGGAAATGGGAGTATGGGAATTAAGCCAGGATGAGCAATATTTTTATACATGGTTTTTATTTGATTATACAGAATATAAAATACTAAATTTAAGTGAATCGGAAATGCAGGTCAGTTATTTATTCATGTATGACACTATATCAGTACATACGATTACAGATACTTACAGGCATCCATAAAGTCCCCTTTTCCTTTTATTTATTTTGCTAATAGGTTTTAATATAAAAGTATTCAATAATTACTTTTCTTCATTGGCTTATTAAAATAATGAAAAAATATTCCCGCCGGGTTTTAAAAAAAATGAATCTAGTTAAAGATCAGGCAGGGATAATTAACAGGTACATTTCCGAAAAAGAACATTGGGATTTACATCTTAACCACACAAGAAATTACATTACCGAATGCTTGTCAAAAAAATCGGTTAATTCATTATCGATATTTGGTAGCGGGTGGCTATTGGATGTCCCTGTTGAACTTCTTGCCCAAAACATTCAAAAAGTCTATTTATACGATATTCACCATCCAAGACAAGTCATACATAAGCTCAAAAAATATGCCTGTTTTGAATGCATAACTTGTGATATTACAGGAGGCTTAATAACAGATATATATAATGCAGTAAGGTACTACAAGAAAAAAAAGGAAAAATTGAGACTGGAAGATATGGACTACTCACGTTTTCAGCCCGGCATAAAAACCGATTATTATATTTCGCTTACGGTACTCAACCAGCTTGATATTTTATTAACAGAGTATCTCGAACCTTTTAACATGTATTCAAATGAAGAATTAAATTTTTTCAGGTCAAAGATTCAACAATCGCATATCTCCATGCTTCCTGCTGGGAAATCGTGCCTTATTACAGATTATGAAGAGCTTGTTCATAACATGAAAGACGAACTTATTCATACCAAATCGTTGCTCTTTACGAGCATTCCTGGAGAAAAGAATAAAAAAACCTGGCAATGGGAATTTGACACAACAGGAAGCTACAATAAGGGAGCAAAAACGACGTTTAATGTTCTTGCTATTGAAATATAGAAAAACACATGGAAAATTTAAAAAGTAATTATAATACAAGGGTTGATGAATTTACCACACAGCTTCATCTGCTAAAAAAACAACTAAGATTTATAGCCTTGTTGAGGTTAATATGCTTTTTAATGATAATTTTTTCTTTGTTCTTTCTTACTAAAAAATCTATTTATACAGGAATTGGTTCAATATTTTTTTTTGTTGTGGTATTTGCTTATTTCATAAAAAAATACATCCTGGTAAGCAGGAAAAAAATACATGTATTAAATCTTTT
>CAZWGG010000704.1:0-3094 GCA_964633305.1 uncultured Bacteroidales bacterium | reverse complement strand
ATTTGAGATTGCTAAAATATAGATAAAGGTACCTGGTACGCTTACACAATAGTTATAAACAATTGCAAATAGCATTTCAGTATAGTGAAAATTATAAATCATAATAATATATCAAAATGAAAAAAATTATTTTAATTTGTTTAATTACAGTAATTGCACTCAATTCTTTTGGGCAGACAATAGACGGTACATATCTTAATCCTATCGGTGGAGATGGTATTTCTAATAATTGGATAAGATTTGGAAATTCGACTAACTATTGGTCCGGATTTTTATGGAATATTAATTCATCAACTTTTGGAAACGGAAATGATTTCACAATATTTACTTACGATAATCGGGATTTGAACCTTTGGACAGGAAATGGCAATATCTCATTATTACCAGGAACAATTGGAAATGTTGGTATAGGGACAACTACACCAAATAGAAAATTAACTGTATTTGATGCTACTATGCCTGTTATATCGTTAGGTAAAAACACTTCTAATGTTGTTGAATTATCATATGAAAATGATTATGGAAGCTTACAGAGTATAATTTCTGGTGTTGGAGGAAAATTGATTTTAAATGGCAGTGGTGGTAATGTTGGTATTGGAACAACCAGACCTTCTGAAAAACTAGAAATTAATGGCAATATAGAAATCCCAAGTGTCAATTCTTATTTAAAGAGTAGCTTATTTAACTATTGGGGAGTTTCTCAATCTGGATATGGATACTATGGGATGTGTTTGAGGTATAAAAATGATCAGTGGGAAAGTTTTCATGCCTCCATAAATGGAATGGCAATGAAATTTATTGCTAATGGAATTGAGTTTGTAACAGCTCCACCTAATAATAGTCCTGCCACAATTACAACATTGATGAGAATAAAATCGGATGGGAGTGTTAGCATTGATGGGAAATTGACTACAAAAGAGGTAAAAGTGCAATTAAATGTTTGGTCTGATTTTGTATTTAATGACGATTACAAACTAAAAAAACTTGATGAAGTTGAAAGTTATATAAATAACAACAATAGATTGCCTGATATGCCTTCCGAAATTACCGTGATTGAAAATGGAATTAACCTTGGACAGATGGATGCAAAACTTCTACAAAAAATTGAGGAATTGACCTTATATATGATTGATATGAATAAAAGGATGAACTTAATAGAGACTGAGAATTCTGAATTAAAAGATGAGATCAAAGAATTGAAATCTGTACAATAGCAACAGTTTATAACAATGTGTAGCAGGAATATGGGAGGAAGGTGGTTTGCGATTGCGGTTTTCCGCATCTGTATTGGGTGTATCTTGATAGGTATTCACTCCGCATCCCCATACTACTGCTACACTCACCGTTAGGCACAAGCGGAGGAGCGTCAGTGCAACAATGAAACTAAACCGATAAAAAGACAAAATAAAATGATAGCCAACGCACAAAGCAAGAGTGTTCCAGCCCGTCCCACTGCCATCCCTTCGCTTCCACGCACTTGCTTTCTTTGCCACTTGACGTTCCAATTAAACTAAAAACTTAAGCGAAATGAGTAAACTTCGAAAACGGATAAAACGGAAAAAGAAAAGAAGAGCTCGAAAGTGGAGGAAGAAATGCATGAAACTTAGAAAAGAGTTCATCAGGAATGGGATTAAATTCGAATTAAAAGGTTCAAATATTAATATTCAAAACATAAGGTCGAAAGAAGAACATGACACGTTTCTTAAAAACATTAAAGAGAATAGACCAATTCTACTCAGTCAAATTAAAGAACAAATAGATAATGTAATATTAGAGATTAATAGATTTGATAAAATATATGTTCTTGGTGGACTCTCCTACATCTCTGCAATGAATCAAGACGACGATGGGATTTCAGAAGTGTCAATTGAATATGGTCAAAGTATTGCTATGGCTGCTCAAAACAAATCAATTGAAATTCCTAAGTTGACTGACATAGAAAACATATATACTCATTTAGTTACTATTAGACATTTATATAACTGGTATATTTTAAGTGAAAGCATTGAAGGAAAACATAGCGAGAATGAATATCGATTGCGCAGAGAGATAATGACAGAATCATTATATGTTCGTGGTGATGGTTATGTACAGCACACTTATGAAATCTTTTTAGAATTATTTAAACCTCATGATGAAGTCCTCTTTAATAAATATGGCTTTCGGGCAAATGATATTCTACAAACATTCATTCAGCTGGAAGACTCGTTTTGTACCAGGATAGTATATCCTGACGGCAAACCACATGATATTTCATATATCCGTTTCAAAGAGTGGATGCAAGCAAATAAAGAATTAATCGATAATTCAAAGAATAAGAATTTTATTGAATTGTATGCTGAGAATAATCCAGATATTGCTTTTGAAAATGGGCAACTAATAAATTATAGATACGATGAGATTACCTCGTATGATTTGCTTTTTAAAGTTCGCCCTTTTAATAAATCTCAACTTAAAGTTATTGAGAAATTAGCTCTCAATTTTGGCGATAATGATATCTTTTTAAAGCCTGATAAATTTAAAGCCTTCATTCTAAATGAATCCTTAATATACTCCAAACCAATAGTTAAGTACAAAAATGAATATTACTATTTTGCCTTTAATTTACCAACTAGGAATCTTATTAGGATTGGTGAAACTCTATTAAAGGAGGCGGACAAAGATTATTTTAAGAACCACTATCTTGGAAATAAATACAGCAAAACAAGAGATAACTATATTGAAAAAAAATCAATTGAATTATTATCAAAATTCTTACCATCAGTCCAATTTTATAGAAATAATGAATATACATTAGACCTAAGAAAGAGTCCAATCTATTGTAACGAACAGCTTAATAAGAATCTTGAAGAACTTACTACTGAACTTGATATTCTCGGCATTAGTGATAAGGCTATATATCTAATTGAAATCAAGGCAGGAGAATTGAATAACTCAGCAAGAAGAGGTTCAATCTTAAGTCTTTCTAAATCTTTAAGTGAACTAGTTGGGTATGCAGCTTGTCAGAGTTTTCGTGCACATATGCATGTTAAAAATTCTGATACCCCGGTTTTTAAGAATAGAGAAAAGGATGTACTAAGTATTGATAAGGAAG
>CAZWGG010000703.1:0-3096 GCA_964633305.1 uncultured Bacteroidales bacterium | reverse complement strand
TGCCACAATTGCGCCCAACTGCAAAAAAAGGTATTAAAATAAACTATATAGGAAGAAAAGAAATACCCCTGAATTTTCTTGAACAACGAAAGACGGAAGCCGGGTATGTGAACGTTTCCAATCCTGAACTTACTGCAATTGATTTGCTTCAGTATGAAAAACATATAGGAGGTATAAACAGGGCTGCAACTGTTATTAATGAGCTTGCGGAAGCAATGAATCCGGAAAGATTTACAGATGAATTTATTTCATTCGTACCAGTAGTAATGCTGCAAAGGCTTGGATTCATCCTGGACAAAATAGTAGAAAATTCCGATTTGGTTGAGCGGTTATATTCGGGGATGGCAAAAATATATCCTACCTGGCAGCGAATGCCTTTAAAGTCAGGGAAACCCGAGAAAGGTTTTTCTTCCGATTCAAAATGGAAAATAGTAGTAAACACAGAAATTGAAATAGACGAATGATTCCAGCAGCATATATACGTGAATGGAGAAATCTTGTCCCCTGGCAGGAAACGGATATGGTCGAACAAGACCTCGTAATTTGCAGGGCAATAGTCGAAATATTCAACGATTCTTACCTGGCAGAAAATATGGCTTTCAGGGGGGGCACAGCTATTCACAAATTATTTCTGAGTCCACAGCCACGCTATTCCGAGGATATTGACCTGGTTCAGGTTAAATCTATGCCCATTAAAGAAACCATTGTCCGGTTACAACAAAGATTATCCTTTTTGGAAAACCCGGATATCCGGCAAAAACCAAATAATAACACTGTTGTTTTCAAATTTAATTCAGAAAGTATGCAAACTACAATTCTGAGATTGAAAATTGAAATAAACTGCCGGGAGCACTTTTCGGTTTTAGGCTATAAAGAAATGGATTACGCTGTCAATTCCGAATGGTTTACAGGCAAATGTATACTTAGAACATATTTGCCGGATGAATTACTGGGAACAAAATTAAGGGCATTATACCAGAGAAGGAAGGGAAGAGACTTATACGATTTGTATAAGACCATGAGTAGCATTGAAATCGACAAGAACAAACTTCTTCAATGCTATAAAGAGTACATGAAATTCTCTGTGGCACAACCTCCTACCCGGAAACAGTTTCTTCGGAATATGGAAGAAAAAATTATTGATGATGAATTTCTTGGGGATACCAAAGCTTTACTTCGACCTGATGAAAATTATGATGCAAATGCCGCTTGGGAATTAATAAAAACCGAGTTGGTTGAAAGGATATGAGTTGAAAATGAATTAAAAAAGACTTAAAAATGAGTTGAAATAAGTTAAAATTAGAAATATGAATACAATTTTACTAATTATCATTACTGTTTTAACTGTTCTGGTAATTATTCTGCTATTTATTTTTAAACCACAGAAGAAAGATGATGCACTATCATCCAAAATTGATGGTTTTGAAAAAGAAATATTACAGATAAAATCTGATGTAAAGGAAGAAATAAAAGAGAATCGACAGGAATTAGGTAAAAACCTAACAACTTTTCAAAACTCATTTTTAGATGCATTAAATGGCATTTCAAAAACGCAACTGGAGCAACTTAAAACTTTAACAGAGAGCAATCAACAAGTTTTGAATAATTTGACCAAGACAATAGACGAGAAATTCTCAGCTCTTGTTACTAAAACTGATGATAACAATAAAGCTAATCGCGATGAACTTTCTAAAAGTATTAAGGAATTTACAGAAACAGTAGTTCTTCAATTAGATAAAATCACTAATAAAGTAGAAGAAAAACTAAAAGAACTCAATGAGCAAGCTAAAACTGATAGTAAGCAAATGAGAGAATCTTTAGAGAGTTCTTTTAAGGGGTTCCAAACTACTTTTGACAAAAATGTTGAATCGTTTAACAATACCCAGAAAGAAAAATTTGGTCAATTGGAAACTAAGCAAAACGAGCTGATCCAGAATACAGAGAAAAAGCTCGAACAAATGCGTGAAACGGTTGATGAAAAATTACAAAAAACATTAAATGAGCGTCTGAGTCAATCTTTTGAAACTGTCGGTAAACAGTTGCAATCAGTACAGGAAGGATTGGGTGAAATGAAAACCCTGGCACAAGATGTTGGCGGTTTAAAAAAGGTGTTGAGCAATGTAAAAACTCGTGGTGGAGTTGGTGAAGTCCAGTTAGAAATGCTTCTGGAACAAATATTAGCACCCGAACAATACGAAGCTAATGTTAAAACGAAAAAAGGGAGTAACGATTCGGTGGAATTTGCCATTAAGTTACCAGGTAGAGATGAACACCAAACTACTATATATTTACCAATTGATGCCAAATTCCCGAAAGATGCTTATGAAAATCTTTTGAATGCTTATGATACTTCTGATGCAAAACTAATTGATGCTGCATCAAAATCATTTGACAATGCTGTAAAAGGAATGGCAAAAGATATTTGTGATAAATACCTCGACCCTCCAAACACAACCGATTTTGGTATTATGTTTTTACCATTTGAAAGTATCTATGCGGAAGTTGTAAGAAAAGCAAGCCTTTTGGAAGATTTACAGCGAAACTTTAAGATTGTGGTTACAGGCCCAACAACATTGGCTGCAATTTTAAACAGCTTACAAATGGGATTCAGAACATTAGCAATTCAGAAACGTAGTAGCGAAGTCTGGCAGGTATTAGGTGCTGTAAAAAAGGAATTTGAAAACTTTGGAGGAATGCTTCAAAAAGCACAGAACAATATCCAAACAGGGTTGAATCAATTGGACGACGTAATGGGCAAGCGTACAAGAGCTATTCAAAGGCGACTTAAAGGGGTTGAAGCTTTAACTGAAGAAGAAAGTAAATTGATTTTACCTGAAGCGACCAGTACAGAAACATTAGATGATGATAATGAAATATAATATAAATGACTACAAAATTTTTTACTAATCAGAGCGGAAACAGCCTTTTACGAAAATTTGAAGGGGTTTTTACCAATATGGAGAGCATTCGACATTTTGATGCTTTAATTGGTTATTTCCGTGCTTCTGGTTACTTCAAAGTAAGACCGTTTCTTGAGAAAATTCCGAAAATTAGGATACTCGTTGGTATTAATGTTGACCAGTTAATAAAAAAATA
>CAZWGG010000702.1:0-3100 GCA_964633305.1 uncultured Bacteroidales bacterium | reverse complement strand
AAAATCCTTATAGTTATATGTTGATATTTTGACGAAAACTTTTCTGTTTTTCTTTTCTTTTTCTTGCCAATTATTTCCTATTTTTAGACAAAATTGTCTAAACAAGCCTTGGTGGATTAATTGACCTGATAAGTAACATTACATTAGGCAATGAACCGGGTACAGGCAAATCTGACCAACTTTCGGGCAGGGACATTTTGGGGCAGGTTTATGAATATTTTCTCGGACAGTTTGCTCTTGCCGAAGGCAAGAAAGGCGGACAGTTTTATACACCGGCAAGCGTAGTGAAATTACTGGTAGATATGATTGAACCTTATAGCGGCCGGGTATTTGACCCTTGTTGTGGTAGTGGTGGTATGTTTGTACAAAGTGAAAAGTTTGTTTTAGCTCACCAGGGAAAAATTGACGACATTTCTATTTTCGGGCAGGAAAGTAACCAGACCACCTACCGGCTTTGTCGTATGAAACTTGCTCAAAGAGGCATTGACAGCAGTAATATTAAATGGAACAACGAAGGCTCATTTCTCAAAGATACCCATCCCGACCTAAAAGCTGATTTCATACTGGCAAATCCACCTTTCAATGACAGTGACTGGAGTGGAGAACTTCTTACTACCGATGGTCGCTGGCAATACGGCGTACCCCCTGCGGGAAATGCCAACTTTGCCTGGATGCAACATTTTATTTATCACCTTTCCCCATCAGGCACAGCCGGTGTTGTATTGGCTAAAGGTTCTTTATCTTCTAAGACAAGTAACGAAGGTGAAATACGAAAAAACCTTATTGAGGCGAATATGATTGATTGTATTGTGAACCTGCCAACGAAACTGTTCCTGAATACACAAATACCTGCCTGTTTGTGGTTTTTATCCCGGAACAAAGCAAACGGGAAATTTCGCAACCGGCAAAACGAAATATTATTTATTGACACAAGGAACATGGGACAGCTTATAAACCGTCGTACCCGTGAGCTTACCAGTGAAGATATTCAGAAAATAGCGGACACATACCACGACTGGCGAAATAAAAATGCGCAATACCAAGATATACGAGGATATTGTAAATCGGCTTCTATCGATGATATTCGCAATTTAAATTATGTTCTTACGCCCGGTCGCTATATTGGTCTGCCTGAAGAGGAGGACGATTTTAATTTTGACGAAACATTTGCAAAATTAAAGTCAGAATTTGAAGAACAGATAAAAGAAGAATCGGTATTAAATACCAGAATTAAAGCCAATTTGGATAAAATTAAACTATCGAAAAAATAAATTATTAGTATTTTTATTAACTTTTTTCGTTAATATTTTTTATATTTGCAGTGGAGATATCGTTTAAAACAAATAAGCTAAAAAAGAAATTGACCGTGGCTAAAGAAATGCAAAAAGCATTCGGTACAATGGCTAAAAAGGTTAACCAGCGCATGATGGAATTGAAATCGTCGCCCAACCTTGAGGTCATGAAAACCATTCCCGCTGCAAATTGCCACGAGTTAACAGGTGACCGGAAAGGTGAATTTGCTGTTGATATTTCCCGTAATTACAGGTTACTATTTGAACCTGACCATAATCCTGTTCCATTAAAAGATGATAAAAGCATTGATTGCATAAAAGTAACTGACATCCAGATTTTGGGAACAGAGGATTATCATTAAAGCCCATCGGTCAAGGGCGCATTAGTTTGACCGAAATATATTAAAAATAAACATGGGCTCTGATTTACAAATACAAAAAGAAATTCTTTCTCCGCCCGGAGATACCATCCAGGAAACTATTGATTTTATTGGAATGTCACAAGCTGAATTAGCCGAACGTATTGGCCGCCCCAAAGAAAAGCTTAACGATATTATTAAGGGCCGTGAACCAATCACACTAAAAACGGCAATCTTACTTGAAAGAGTACTTGGTATTCCTATTGGTTTCTGGATGGAGAGGGAAAGGAAATATCGTGAGGAAGTAGCTCGCATCGAACAGCAGGAGTTTTTGGAAAGAGGGATCGACTGGCTTGACATGTTCCCTGTACGGGAACTTAAAAAAGAAGGCTGGTTACCCGACACCCGCGACAAAGCGGAACTGGTAGATTCTCTTTTGAAATTTTTTGGTATCGCCTCTCCAAAACAATGGGAAGATATTTATATAAGCGAATCGGTATCGGTTGCTTTTAAAGTGTCATTGGCAAATACACAAAGCCCGCATGCTATTTCTGCCTGGATGCGTATCGGGGAACATAAATCGGTTAAAAATAAATTACCTGAATTTGATAAAATTGCATTTAAAGATGCACTTGATGACATTAAAAAACTGGTAATTGAGCAACCCGATGATTATAAAGAACGGTTACAGAAAATTTGTGCCAAATGCGGGGTAGCTGTAATTTACACTCCCTGTTTGCCAAAAGCTCCGATAAGTGGCGCTACCTGGTGGAAAGGGAGAAATCCGATTATCCAGTTATCTGGCAGGTATAAAACCAATGACAGTTTTTGGTTCGCCTTTTACCACGAAGCCGGCCACATATTAAAACACGGTAAAAAAGAAATTTTTCTTGAAGAACTTGAAGGCAGCCCTATTGACAAACAAAAAGAAGAGGAAGCCAATCGGTTTGCCCAAAAGTACCTGTTCCCGGAGAGCGTTCTTAACAGCTTGATTGAAAAGAGTCAAATTAGTGAAGATGATATTATTGCTTACGCCAGGAAGTATGAAACACATCCGGCAATAATCATTGGACAATTACAGCACAACCACATTATTAAATATAGTGACGGTAACAATTTTAAAGTTTCTATTAATCTAATTGACTGATTATGAAATATTGAATTTATTGAAAATAAATAGTAGTTAATGACAGCAAAAGAACTCATACAGCAATTACAGCAATTGCCTCCTGATACCCGAATTGTAATACGCGGTTACGAAGAAGGTTACAACGACATCCTGCGTTTGGTCCCAATGATGATAATCGCACACCCAGGGCAAAAAGCCGATTATTATGGTGAGTATATCAATGCCAGAACTGAAAAAGAAAAAATCAATGCAATTGAGGCAGTAGAACTGTATGGTGAGAATACTAAAGCTGAGAAATGATTTTAATAAAATATGAGTGA
>CAZWGG010000701.1:489-3103 GCA_964633305.1 uncultured Bacteroidales bacterium | reverse complement strand
GAAAATAAGCAGTCTTGCTGGCCCTTGGAATAAAGGGGCTGTGTAAGCAGGGGGCACAGAGAAATTACACAGAGGCACACAGAGAAAGGACTAAAAATATTTATCTTTTGGGACAGCCTCCTAAAATGTAGTAAACCGAAGCTTACAAGCAATATTATATAAGGCTTTAACAAAAGCATTTGTTAGTTGAATTAGGTGTGGCAAATATTTAAGTGTCAAAAAACAGTTCAGGTTGCTGATAATAGTGCTTTTAATTTCACTATATATCCCTGTACCTTACAATTGCAGTACCCCCTTCTTCAGGATCGCCATGAACGACCATTATAATTACCTGTACGTCAGGGCTTTCATTTCCGGGCAAAGATATTCTGTTGCTGTAGATTATCTTATTTTCGGTTGTCGGGGAGCCTTCCTGAACGTTAACAACAACAATTAAAGTATCACCCTTTTTTTCCTTTACTGCACTTTGAAGACTTGAAGTTTGCGGTACCATAACCAGTACTTCAACATAATTGTTCCCATCTTCACTAAAAAAATGAACAAAGGGATCGTAAAGCTTCACATTGCTTAAGTCATCTGTTCCATTTATTTTCATAATAATTTTCGTATTAAAAATTCAGAGTTTTTTGTAAATAATTTAAAGATAAAAAATATACTTAACCTACGAAGCTGTTTGAAGAAAATAATTTTTAAGTAACGATTGTGGTATGTTATGTAGCAGTTAAATTTGAATATTATTTTTTATTTCGTTCCAGCGTTTTGTCCCCATCTCACTTATCTGTCCCTTTTTAGCAAAATCGAATTTCTGCCATGCCTTATGCGGGCTCTCCGGTATCAATTTATCGTTTTTGGTTTTGTCTTTAAGCTGTTTAAAAGCCTCTTTAAATCGCTGGTCATTCTTTGCTTTTTCATAGAATGACAAAATATAAACATAATAGAATAAATTATATCGTAAAAAGGGGTACTCTATTTTCATAAACCGCGAGCCTATCCCAAAATTACATGGACCAATGGGTTGCCGGATTTCCCAATGCTGTAATAAAAAATCGGCTCCTTTGTTTAATTTTTCAATCATTTCGGATGTATTATCCCTAAAACGAAAAGCATCCAATACATATAAGGTTGTACCCGGATTACTCGTATCGGTCAAGGGCGATTTTCCTAATTTCACTGTTGCACACCTCCATCCACCATCATTCCGTTGTGTATCAATTAGCCATTCATAACTTTTTTCAACCCGTGGGTCATTCTTTAGCCCAAGCCGCCCCAAAGCGGCTATTATCCTCGCTGTCAAACAGGGAAGCTTTGAACTTTTTTTTGAGTACTTAAAACTTCCTTCTGATGTTTGATAGGCAAAAATGAAATCAACAGCGTCTGCAATTTGTGGTTTATCATTGATTGAATAACCTATTTCCCCCAGTACCGATAATGTATCGATGGTGGAAAATCCGGAAGGGGCATGAATATCACCGTCTTCTCTTGACCAAAATTGTCCCCCGTTATGGTTTTGGCGGTTTAGTATTTCGTTAATCATTGTTATTTTTTTATCGTTGTATTTTGCTTTCCATTAAATATAGAGACATTTTTTTACACATTCACTAAAACTACTTGTTGTTTGCAAAGAAAGTACTTGTAGTTTCGGATGAAAGTACTTGTAGTTTTGAATAAAAGTACTTGTAGTTTAGGGTAAAAGTACTTGTAGTTTTGAATGGTTCCACCTGATGTTTGTATGGTAAAACCGGGAAACGTGAAGAAAATATTTATTTCTTATCTTATATTTTTTTAATATATCTGTCATAGTTAGTCTTTGATAAGAAAACGCCAAAGGCAAGAATAACGCAGTATTTGGCGTTTTCTTGCAAAGACTAGTTAGCGATATTAAAGCTTTTTCTTATCAATTTACAAATTAAGCTAACTAAAGGTACAAAACTTTCATAAACTTCTGTTACGAGGCCGTCTTTATAGCTTTTTGGACTTTTAAGACAGCCTTATTCTGTAGGTTCTCAACAAAGTTTGTTTTTCCATTCTTTTTGTAGGTCGGCAAAATAAGAATTTCTTTCAAGTTAGCACTGTCGTTCCATTGGACTTTTTGCTTTGCCATTAAAAATTATCATCTATCAATTGTCGTTATGATATATTAATAGCTACCTTGTTTTTTATCCATACAATTTTTATTGTATTCGGTTACTTTATTTGTTAAAATTTATTTGGCAATTTTCAGAATAATATTTCTTTACTCCTAATCTTTTATGAAATTAACCATAATACATTCACCGCCATATTTATACCATTCCTTTAAGCCAAAGGCAGGCTTGGGTTTCTTAAATGGTGTAAGTGCCAAATATTGGTGTATAACTAATAATTACATGCCACTTGTATGCTGCTATATGATACTATTCTATTGAATATTTTATTTTTTTACTAGTTTAAGAGAAGAAATTTTATCCTTACTGGAATATATATCGATAATATAAATCCCGGGTGCGGCAATAAAGCTATCATGAATAAAATCTGCAGATTTCATTTCTTTTCTGACCAATAAATTACCGGTAACAGATTTTATCTCATAGCTTATATCGGGATAAGTCTTACCAAGATTGATTGTGAAATATTC
>CAZWGG010000701.1:0-479 GCA_964633305.1 uncultured Bacteroidales bacterium | reverse complement strand
CGGCGTGACATCGGCGATGTCTACCTTGCCGGTTACTTCAACAACATTGTTGATTTCAATCCTGGGCCGGGGGAAGACATTCACTCATCCAACGGCGAGTGGGATTCGTGCATAGTGAAATATTCATCGGATGGATTAGGGAAACATCTTATTGAAGGATTATCAGGTAAGGTTAATCCATTGGTTGTTATAGGTTCGTCGGTATACATCTTTACAGTTAGTTTTTCTCCCTGGGTAAAAGCTACCACAGGCTCATTATTATATACTGCAATATCTGCAGTACTTATATCGGTATTAAATATATCCTGTATAGCGGGATACCCATACCAATTGCTTCCATCATAGGAATTAATACTTATATTTTCTTCTGCACCGTTAATGGTATAAACAATATAAAGTAATGATCCTGAGGCCATTCTAATATCCCCTATGGCCCCCTCTGTGATAGTCTCACTACCTATTAAAAGCCACTCTACACC
>CAZWGG010000700.1:0-3123 GCA_964633305.1 uncultured Bacteroidales bacterium | reverse complement strand
CTTGAAGCTTTCGCACAACCACTTAAAAAATACACGACTTTTCGTGCTGATACTAATTAGGAAAAACAGAAATAATATTCGCTTTATATAATCATGCTTTATAAAATTGATAAATTTGAATTGTTTTTGATTCCAAAATTGCATATATCGCTTATATGGAAATCCCAAACCAGGAAGTAATTAAAAATCTTAAAAAAGGTGATCAAAAGACTTTTGAGAATATTTTTCATACATATTATAACAGGTTATTTCTATTTGCTAAAGAATATATTATTGATGTTGAGATAGCCCGCGAACTTGTCCAGGAAGTCTTCCTTAAACTTTGGGAAATAAGGAAAAAAATTTCTGATGATACTAACCTCCAATCATTGTTATTCACAATACTTCGAAACAATTCGCTTAATTACCTTAAAAGAGTAAATGTTAGAAAGAGGTTTTTTGAATACAACCAAAAAACTTTTTATGAACTTCAATTGAACTATTTAGCCCTGAAAGATGAAACTTCCAATCAGTTATTATTTAAAGAGCTTCAATTAAGAATAAAACAAGCGATTGAAAAACTTCCGCACAAATGCAAGGAAGTTTTTCTACTTAGCAGGTATGAAGAATTAAAATACAAAGAAATTGCAGATAAATTAAAAATCTCGGAGAAAACCGTTGAAAATCATATTGCTGAAGCACTAAAACGAATTCGTAAAGAAATTCAGGACTACATTTGAAATAATAAAAACAAATATTGTTCTAGGGGTAAGTAATAGTAAAGTTGTTTAATATATATAGTTAATTCATTTTATGGACTCAAATTTGATTTATAAATATCTATCGGGAGAACTTGACGAGAACCAGGTAAAAAAGTTATTTAAATGGGTTAAGTCCAGCGAGAATAACAGGAAATTTTTTGCAGAAATAAAAAATAGCTGGGTTGGAGCTAAGGTACAACAAGAAAAGCCTGAAGTAGATCTGCTACATGATTTTGAACTACTTACAATCAGGTTAAATCAAAAAAAGAAACCAAAAAAGAGTGTTTTAAGAATCAAAAATCCTAAAAAATCCGGAAGCTCAATTGGTTTATGGCTAGTAAGAATTGCAGCAGTATTCCTTTTGTTGTACAGTTTAGGCGGAACAGCATACTATTTATATAATTCCGGTCAATCAGCATATAATGTGATATCAACTAAACGTGGTGAAAAATCACATTTAGTTTTATCTGATGGAACAAAAATATGGTTGAATTCAGAGACAACATTAAAATATCCTGTAAATTTTAAAAGAAAAAATGTTAATGTATTCCTTGAAGGTGAAGCATATTTTGAAGTATCCAGGAATAAAAGCCGAAAATTCATTGTCAATGCATCAACCTTAAATATAACTGTTTTAGGTACCTCTTTCAATGTTAAATCTTATTCAGATGAAAGAATGGTTGAAACAACACTTGAAAAAGGAAAAATATCCATAACCGGAACAGGAGGGGAAAAAGCATTATCGAAAACAGTAGTTTTAAGACCAAATCAGCGGGCAACTTTCATCAAAAATTCTGATAAAATATTTGTTTCTGACATACCTGAAGAATCAAAGGAAAAAGCGTTAATCAACATTTTCAAGAAACCAGGGGATGTTCATGCTACAAAGAAACCCAATTTAATATTGTCGTACCGGGAAAACACAAAACTTTACACTTCCTGGAAAGACGGACAATTAGTTTTTAAAAGCGAGAGGTTCGAGGACCTTGCCAGGCGAATGGAACGTTGGTATGATATCAATATTGAAATAAAAAGTCAGGAGCTCAAAGATTCAAAATATACAGGGATATTTGAAAAGGAAACTATTGAACAGGCATTAAAAGCATTGAGTTTGTCTTTACCATTTAAGTATGAAATTGATAAGAACCTTATCATTATTAATAAAAATGAGTAAACCTTAAATACTTGAAATAAAACAGAATTATTAACCCTAAAACTCCACTGCCTATGAATTTATCCCGGTAAAATTTAAAAATGGAAAATCGGAAAATGCGCCAACATTCCCCGATTTCAAATTGTGAAATAACCGTTGACAAGACGGTTAAATGAAAATTTATTGTCAAACTTAGCTTATACAAAATTATGAAAAAAAAGAAGAACACTATCTCTTTGAATAAGAAAGATCTGATTAAAACCCTACTAATTATGAAACTAGCCGTGATGTTATTTTTTGGATTAAGTTTACAGATTTTTGGTTCTGCTTATTCACAATCTGCCAAACTAACAATTAATCTTAAGAATGTTTCTATTGTTGATGTTTTTGAAGTAATTGAAAATCAGAGTGATTTTAAATTTTTGTATCATGACGATTTAATAAGCAGTAAAAAAAATGTGACCATTAACTCTAAAAACAAAACTATTGAGGAAGTTTTGAATGATCTTTTTGCCGAAACCGGCAATAATTATACGGTTTTAGAAAACAACCTTATAGTTATCACTCCAAAACTAAACCAGCAAATAACTGTAAATGGCACAGTTGTATCAGCTACTACTAATGAACCTTTGGTGGGAGTTAATGTAGTAGAGAAAGGTACTATAAATGGAACTACTACTGATTCAGATGGCAATTATACATTATCTGTTTCTAATGAACAAGCTATCCTGGTCTTTTCATATATCGGATATATAGAAGAAGAAGTTACTGTTGGAGATCGGACTTCCATTAATATTAATTTGACTGAAAATGTAACTGAACTTGATGAAGTTATTGTTATTGGATATGGTATTCAGAAGAAAAAACTAAATACAGGGGCTACAGTACATGTTAAAGGTGAGGATTTTCTTACTAATCATGCAACACGGCTTGAAACTTCTTTACAAGGACAAACACCAGGTATGCTTATTGTTAAAAGATCGGGGCAACCCGGCGAAAATTTTAATATAACTATCCGTGGTATTGGTTCTGTTAATGGTACCGATCCCTTGGTACTTATTGACGGTGTTCCGGGGGAGTTAAAAGATTTAAATCCTAATGATGTTGAATCAATTGATGTCCTGAAAGACGCTGCTTCGGCTGCAATATACGGATCCCGTGCCGGAAATGGTGTTGTATTAGTGACTACCAAGCAAGGTAAGGCTGGAAAAGTAAAAGTAACCTATGATG
>CAZWGG010000699.1:0-3123 GCA_964633305.1 uncultured Bacteroidales bacterium | reverse complement strand
TCGCCTCCTCAGAGCCGGCCATGTTTCTTTCGTTGCAACCGGTTCAAGCATCCTGTAAGGCTTCAAATTTATTTTCCACCCGGTTATCAAGGTTACCGTTTGTGTTCTGCGAAGATAAAGAATATCTCCTTTTAGCAACTCGTTCCCTTCTATTAATAAAGTAATTTTGCCAATCGATGTCGAACGGATTAGCATCAGCTTTAATTTTAATATGTCGAACAATACGTGTACTCTCAAAGTGAGCTAATTTGATTTCATTATTAGTTCCTGTAAGAATACCGGAGAATACCCAATTTCGTGTACCAATAGGTTTAAAGTATTTGCTTTTAATCCATTGTTTCGACTTGTTTGGGTGTCGGCGTTTAGACCAGTTCCACAGAAGCCAGAAAATTTTGTTGTCCAGTTGGGTAAATACCCTCTTAGAAACAACATGTCAATGATAATTCGCCCATCCGCTGATGATTGGGTTGAGTTTGTATATTAACTCAGCCGTGTTCATGGTTGGATTGGTTTTAACAATTCCACGTATTTTCTGGTAAATGGAACTGATACTTTTCATAGATGGTTTAATCAATAATTTCCGTCGGTATCTTCTTACGTTTTGACCTAAGAAATCGAAACCCTCGTTTATGTTTGAAATATTAGTCTTTTCTTCAGATAACTTCAAGCCTCTTTCGGTAAGAAATTTTGTTATCCTAGGTTTGACCTGTTCTTCGAGAATTTCTTTGGATGTAGCGGTGATGATAAAATCATCAGCATACCGGATCATTTTGATTTTAAATTTTGCCGCGAACTCTGCCTGTATTAATGTTTCCATTCCATCAAGTACCATATTGGCGATGATGGGGGAAATAATTCCTCCTTGCGGAGTACCAGCTTTTGTAGGAAACCACTTATTTCTATCGATAAAACCAGACTTAAGCCATTGGTTGAGCATATATCTCGAAGCCGGAATATTGTTCATTATCCATTGGTGCGAAATATTGTCAAAACAAGCCTTGATATCTGCTTCCAGAATCCACTGGGGAGAGGAAGAAAATTTAAAGACATTAAAGCATTGTTCAATGGCATCGGCACAACCCCGTTTTAACCTAAATCCATATGAATTGGGGTCAGCCAGTGTTTCGGCCAGAGGTTCAAGAGCTAATTTATGTAATGCTTGTTGAGCCCTGTCGTACAACAGAGGTATACCCAGTGGACACTTCTTCCCATTTTTCTTGGGGATTAATACCCTTTTTAAGGGTTTAGCTTTATAGCCTCTCTGGATAAGGTTTTGTGCTGCATTGATTTTATCGGTTGCTGATTTCCATATAATACCATCTATGCCTGGTGTTTTACCTCCTTTGTTTTGGGTAACATGCTTAATAGCCAGAAGTTTAGCTTTGAATGAATGTACTAGCATCCATCGAAGTGCTTTTGACTTATTAAAACGTTTTTTCTTGATAGCCTCGACAATTCTATGTTGCATGGTAACGACAAACTTTTCTATTTTGTCCCAATTAATGTTGTCCCAGCATAGAACTGCTGCAACGGATGCGCGTTGTAACCGTTGGTTACTCCTCTTGTTTTGCTTTTCCGTTTTTGTTTCCATATAATCATGTTTTGTCGACAAGACACCTGCGGGAAGTGGGCTTCCTTATGGAATAAGTACAATTACATACTTTATCCTGACCATTACAGTCAGGCATTTGCTTTCTCCCGCACGCGCTACCCCTACCCTCATGAGCTTCCCTCTCGGTTTGCTTTCCTGAATAATGTCAGGGGATTAATCCTACTGTTGGCAGGAAAAGGTTCGGGCTTACCATTCTGCACTTATAATCAACAAATAATACCGACTTAGGTGCTGCCTATTCATCGGGGATACTACATCTGCGTATAAGAATCACACAATCTTATAACCTGTTCCTGTACCATTTTGGCATCTGCGTATCAACACCTTTCGCAGGCTCTACTTCACGATGTTTATCAGCAGTTCACATATATCCACCGTATCAGTTCGGTCTTGCTCCCGCACCAGTTGGTGTTCCAGTGTTTGATTTTTCCTCACGGTGAAATCTCGACGGGCTACGTTACCTTGTACTACGCACCCCGCAGTTACCTGCAGCGCACGTCCGGTTGACCGCATCCGGCAGAACAGATGGTTTAGTCACTCATAAAAGAACGTTAAACAGTTGATTATAAACCGTTAACGGTTCGCGTATATGTTTTAGTTGGCAATTCAGCGCGCATACCTGTCTGTTTACTCAAAGATAAATAAAAGATATAACATTAGTTAATAGATTGATCGCCAATGAAATATATACGCTGTTATAGGCTGGTGGTATTATTGATTAATTATTTCTTCGACCTTATCAATATATTCTTTGACTGGTGTTAATAATCTATTAACCAAATTTTTGTCAAACTCAAACAAGTCATCATAATCACCCTTGTGTCGATAATCGGAAAGAAGACTATAAGTTTTTGCAAAATCCTTTGATATAATACCTTTAAGAACAAATTCTTCTCCCAGTTTTAATTTAACTCCATCATGAGATTTAACTTCAATTCCCTTATTCAGCAATAAGACGATGGTAGCATAAAAGGCAGCATAATATAGTCTGTTTACACTTGAGTTTGTGCTGTTGATGTCAAGCAGATATACAGCATCATTATAAGTTTCCCGGGCTTTTTTTATTCTATATTGGATATTTTCCTTTTGCATCTTTCCTATATTCTGATCCCTTCTTTTTTTACGTTCGCAAAGAAGGGAGAGAATGGCATTTTATTAATCCAGTCTGATTTTGAATAAACAAGTAATGAAATACTTTCCCCGGATTCCAGTTCAATATCAAAAATAGGGTCCCTCAAATCCAGTTCGTAATCGAAGGTGACTTTATCTCTGGATGTGATAACAAGTATATCCCAATCCGAATTTTTACGATTATCTCCACGTGCTCTTGAACCATACAGGTATAATTCTGCATCAGGATCTTTTGCAGCAATCCCGGTTTTTATTTTATATAGTATTTCTTTCCTATTCATAAAACAAAGATACTAAAAAACAGAATTATCTGGTATGCTGGAAGTCCGCTTCCGACTAACGGTAAAATTAAGTTTTTAATTATCAAAGCTTTAATATTT
>CAZWGG010000698.1:0-3129 GCA_964633305.1 uncultured Bacteroidales bacterium | reverse complement strand
TTCGGGAGGAACATCAGGTCTGTCTATCGGACACATTTCACCTGAAGCTGCAGCAGGTGGAGAAATAGCTTTACTAAAAGATGGTGATATAATAGAAATTGATATACCCAATAGAAGTATAAATGTCCTCCTCCCCAAGGAGGAGTTAGATAAACGGCGAAAAGATGAAGAATCTAAGGGTGAAAACGGTTTTTTACCAAAAAACAGGTTTAGGCCCATATCAAATGCACTTAAAGCTTATGCAAAATTTGTAACTTCAGCTGATACTGGAGCAACAAGAAAAATAGAATAATAACCAAATTTTATCATAGTTATAAAAAAGTTCAAGAATTATGAAAGACCTAACAACAGCAATAAATATTCCAAATAAGATAAGAGTACGCGGCTCAGATGCATTATTGCTTTCAATAATTGCAGAAGGTATTGATACTATTTTTGGCTACCCGGGAGGAGCCATTATGCCGGTTTATGATGCACTAATGAATTATCATGATAAACTAAAACATATTCTGACAAGGCATGAGCAAGGCGCTGTTCATGCTGCACAGGGCTATGCACGTGTAACAGGCAGAGTAGGTGTTTGTTTGGCTACTTCGGGCCCTGGTGCTACCAACTTAGTAACTGGAATTGCCGATGCTATGATTGACTCAACCCCACTTGTTTGCATTACAGGGCAAGTAGCAGCTCCTTTACTGGGCTCCGATGCATTCCAGGAAACCGATGTAGTTGGTATAACCATGCCAATAACCAAATGGAATTATTTGATTACTGATCCCGAGGAAATTCCCGAAGTTATTGCCCGTGCATTCTATATTGCCAGTACCGGACGACCTGGACCTGTGGTTATTGATATTGCCAAAAATGCACAATTTGGCGAACTGGAGTTTGAATATAAAAAGTGTTCGCATATTAGAAGCTATGACCCGAAACCTAAAATTGATATTTCGCAAATTGAAAATGCAGCTCAACTAATAAACAAAGCAAAAAAACCTTATATTCTTCTCGGGCAAGGCGTAACTCTTGCAAATGCCGAGGAAGAATTCAAACAATTTATAGAAAAGTCAGGAATTCCAACTGCCTGGACCATTTTAGGTGTTTCTGCCCTACCTACCGATCATCCGTTAAATGTAGGAATGCTAGGGATGCATGGAAGATATGCTACAAATATTAAAACCAATGAATGTGATTTGCTTATTGCTATGGGCATGCGTTTTGACGATAGGGTAACAGGTGATCTTAAGCGTTATGCAAAACAGGCAAAAACTATTCATTTTGAGATTGATTCTGCCGAAGTGAATAAAAATATAAATGTTGATGTTTCCGTTTTAGGAGATTTGAAAGATACATTACCTATATTACATAAAAAAATTGAAAAACGTTCACACAAATCATGGGTACAAGAATTTAGAGATGCCGACAGGATTGAATATGAGAGAGTTGTAAAGTCTGCCTTATATCCTGATAAGGAAGGAATAACTATGGGTGAAGTTATTCGCAGATTAAATGAACAAACCAATGATGATACTATTTGGGTAACCGATGTTGGGCAACATCAGATGTTTGCCTCAAGATATTGTAAAATTACCAAACCCCGAAGTTTTGTTACATCGGGTGGATTAGGAACCATGGGGTTTGGATTGCCCGCAGCCCATGGTGCAAAAATTGGAGCACCCGATAGGAATGTAATTCTTTTTGTTGGTGACGGAGGATTTCAAATGACTATCCAGGAACTCGGAACCATAAATCAAACCGGAGCAGCTGTAAAAATTGTTCTATTAAATAACAAATATTTGGGAATGGTACGTCAATGGCAACAACTATTCTTTGATAAGAGATATTCGGAAACTTATCTGCAAAACCCTGATTTTATAAAAGTTGCAGAAGGATTTGGCATTAAAGGTAAAAAAGTTTTACACAGACCTGAACTTGATGAGGCAATCAAAGAAATGCTTGAATACGATGGCCCGTATCTTCTCGAAGTATCAATAGAAAAAGAAGATAATGTATTTCCAATGGTACCCACCGGGGCATCCGTTTCTGAGGTACTTTTTGGGGACGAATAAAAAAACTACTTTTGTAAGTTAAACATTTAAACTTAACAATAATGAATGAAGATAATCTTAAACAAAATTATACCATCACAGCTTTCTCAGAGAACCATATTGGTTTACTTAACAGAATTACCATCATTTTTACGCGAAGGAATGTAAATATTGAAAGCCTTACTGTTTCGGCATCTGCAATTGATGGAATTCATAAGTTTACAATTGTGGTCCATGAAACTGAGGAGAAAGTTCAAAAAGTAGTAAGCCAGATTGAAAAACTTGTTGAGGTGTTAAAAGCATTTTATCATACTGAAGATGAAATTATATTCCAGGAAGTGGCACTTTACAAAGTGTCCGCCGATGCTATGTTGAAAAATGCTTCATTAGAACAAACGGTAAGAAAGTATAATGCAAGAATACTTGAAATTACTAAAGAATATATAGTACTTGAAAAGACCGGGCATAAAGAAGAAACTCAGGGATTGTTCGATGAATTGAAAGCTTTTGGAGTTAAACAATTCACGCGATCAGGAAGGATTTCAATTACCAAATCAAGTAAAGAACTACTAACAAAGTATCTCGAAGAGACGGATAAAAAGGCATTATTAAATTAATAAATAACTAAATATTATAATTTTTAAAAACTATGGCGAAAATAAATTTTGGAGGAGTTGAAGAAACCGTAATTACACGCGAAGAATTTCCTCTCTCAAAAGCACAAGAAACCCTAAAAAACGAAACAGTAGCTGTTATTGGCTATGGTGTTCAGGGACCAGCACAAGCATTAAACATGAAAGATAACGGAATACATGTAATTGTTGGTCAGGCACCGGAGTTTAAAGCCGATTGGGATAGAGCTGTAAATGACGGCTGGGTTCCTGGGAAAACATTATTTCCAATTGAAGAAGCAGCAAAGAAAGGAACTATTATTCAATACCTAGTTTCCGATGCTGCACAAAGAGCTATATGGCCGGTACTTAAACCGTGTTTGAATGAAGGCGATGCCTTATATTTCTCTCATGGATTCTCTATTACTTATAAAGAACAAACCGGTGTGGTTCCTCCTGATTTTGTGGATGTGATC
>CAZWGG010000697.1:0-3131 GCA_964633305.1 uncultured Bacteroidales bacterium | reverse complement strand
GCTCAACTTCATGAAGAAGATGATTGCGGCGAGAAAGAAGTACAAGGCGTTTGGACGTGGTACAATAGAGTTCATAAAACCGAAAAACCACAGAATCCTGGCTTATATCAGGTCTTATGAAGAGGAGAAAATCCTTTGTATTGTGAACCTGGCAAAAACAGCCGAATTCCTTGACCTTGATTTGAGCGAGTTCAATGGATGCCGCCTTGTGGAGGTCTTCGGGCAGAGCGTATTCCCGAAAATTGACCACCAGAAATACGTTTTCATGATGCAGCCACATTCTTTTTTCTGGTTTGAAATGAAAAGTTGTGATGAATGCGAATTTCCTGATTGCGAGGATGAAATTTAAAAATAACTAACAATTTTCTAACTTTTGATGATGGACATGTATGGCCGCCTGATAAAGTTGTTTTAAAGGCTTTTGACTGGTTAGAAATGGAATTAATACGAAAAAAAATTAAACCTTTTAAGAATGATTTTGCAAAAAAGCTAATTTTTAATTATTACAAGGAAGCAATAGAATTAGAAAAATCAAACAAGCCGGATGAAGCATTAGCTTTATACAAAAATATGCTTCAAACATTTAATGAGTATTATGATTTGGATAGTATAAAAATAAAAACAGAGGAAATTGAGAATAGCAAAGAATATAAGAAAATTAGTAAAGTAAAACAGGAAATTGAAAAGGAAGAAATGGAATTAATACCCTATTATTCCAATATGTTATTTTTACACGTTGAAAATCCGGTTGATTCGATTTATATATGGTGGAAAAATGTAGCTCAATTATTGCAATCGGGTTTGAAAAGTAAGAATATTGAAAAACAAAAAATGAATCAACGGGTAATAAATAATATAACAGGTTGGTGTTATGAATATGGAAATTACTATTCTTCTGAAAAGCTTTATAGTAAATCTATTTTTGCCTACCAATTATTAACCATTTTTAGGCCTGCAAATACGTATCCTTATTACAAACTGGCAGTGAATTGTGCAATATTAGGAGAAGATAACAAGGCATTAAGTTATTTGAAAGATGGAATTAAAAAGGGATTGACCGATAAAGATATGATTGCAGATACCCCTGAATTTCAGAAATTTAGTAACAATAAAAAGTTTATTAAGCTTTTGGAAAATATGTAATGGTGTATTTGGCATGAGTTCATGCTTTTGAAAAAGCAAAATCCGGATTAAACCATTTTATGTGAATTTTAACAAAATATTGTTTGGGGTTTTTTGTTTAATTTTATAGTAATAATTTAAAATACATATTATTACGAAATCAAAAAGAATATTAGCTTTTAATATAACCGTTGTTCTATTAACAACTTTGTTTTTTTTACAAGGGTGTAAAAAAGACGACAAAGATACTGATCCTCCTGGTGAAGTAACTAATTTAACAGCCGTTCCCGGTGACGAAAAAGTAACGCTTTCATGGACAAAACCTGGAGATGTTGACTTAAAAAGCACGGAAATATCCGTATACCCGGGTTCTTTTCTTCCATCAACTCTTGATGCTGAATTTGAAATCGTTGATGTTTTAAGTTTAACAAATGGCACTGAATATACGTTTTCGCTAAAAACAATTGATGATGCCGGAAATAAGTCAGATTCAGTTTTAATCACTGCCATCCCTAATGAACCTTTAGTTATTACCGATCCTGATCAAAATGACTATAGTGAAATTTTTTCATTTTCAACTACAGCCGATGGTAAGTTAAAAATGGTAATAACTTTTAACAGGGCTGTTGACCCTATCACTTTAGTGCCGGGTAAAACCATATATGCTATTCGTGAAGCAACTATTTACGACGGAAGCGTTTCATTTTCTAACGGGTTCAAAACCGTCACATTTATTTCAACCCCCCTGAGCTGGCGCGAGCTTTCAGCTCGTGCCTTTTCAAATATATTACAATACATTTTTACTACCATTTTTTATATCTCATCAATCTCAATAACTCCTTTTCCTCCACTGAAATTTATTGCACTACTATATTTCCAATGATGTGGTTCTGTTACAAATCCTGCTTCTACCGGATTGTTATGAATGTAAGCTGTCTTTTGTTGGATTACATTTGTACTCCACAGTTCAATTGGTTTATTATTCTGTTGCCAAAATTGCCTCATTTTAACATTACTGTTTTTTAAACCAGCCCGTTCCATGAGCCATAACATCCACTCCTTTCGACTTTCTTGTGGATTTTCTGCAATAGTTTCCTGCAATTTTTTTGATGTAAATGTTTTTAATTCCTTTATCAATTTCCCAGGGTCTTTGTTTTTATCTCGAAATATTAAATGAGCATGACTTGGCAAAACACTCCAGGCAAATACTTCCATCCCTTTTTCTTTACGACAATACTCCAAACTTTCCACAAAAACGGCAAAATATTCTTCACGAACAAATACATCTATCCAATATACTGTTGCAAAGCTTACAAAATATATTCCTTCTTTATTATGGAATTTATACTTTCTACTCATGCCCAGTAAAAATAATAAAATTTTGTTTGATACTTCTTATGTGTTTTACAACAGCAGTATAATAAAACCGACATTCCATAACAAAGAAAATGGTACGAGCTGAAAAAGCTCGCACCAGCCGCATTTCTTATGTTGTTGCCTCGTTGGTAAGCTGGGACTGGCAGGGGGTTGGGACAGACCGCTCTGCTGCCATTCTTCCACATTAACGAACATGTCTTCCTGGCTGTATTTCTGATTTTTTCTCATGCTCGCAAAGCTACGTATTGACTAATGGTTTTAAAATACGTAGTTGGTAGTATGGATACGTTGTTTATGCCAGTATTCCATAACAATGAAAATAGTACGAGCTGAAAGCTCGCACCAGCCTTGTTTCTTATGTTTTTACTCCGTTGCTAAGCTGGGACTAGCAGGGGGAGCCGAAAGGGCTGCTATGTTTTACTCTTTCTTTGGTACGTGCAAGAAAAATAATGTTAACCCGTTCGAGTGGTTAAAACATACCCTGGAGGTAATCTCCGATTACAAGGCCAACAAACTTACCGGCTTATTACCACAGAATTTAAAGCTGTAGTTCTCCACGATACTACAAAAATATAATGCAGTAAAGAATTTTCTATGACCTACTTGGTAGGACGGGTACTACATGTAGATAG
>CAZWGG010000696.1:0-3132 GCA_964633305.1 uncultured Bacteroidales bacterium | reverse complement strand
ACATTGAGATTGATAAATTCCATAATAACCTTTTGGCTACAAATGACTTATCAATACAAATAGAAACAATGTGCGATATAATTGAAACATTACTTTCTATCCATAATATAAAAAGTGATGATAAAATTCAGTATGCTATTCACCAAATAATAAAAAATAAGGGAATTGTTAAAATCAGTGATATCAGAGATGAAGTTTATTTGACAGAAAGGACTTTTGAAAGAAATTTTATGAACGAAGTAGGCATCACACCAAAACAATTTGCAAAAATTATCCAATTTCAAAATTCACTGGAGAGGATTGATAATTCCCACACGGAAAGATTTACAGATATTGCTTTTGACAGTGGGTTTGCCGACCAATCGCATTTTATTAGAGTTTTTAAGTCATATACTGGCTTATCTCCGAAACAATATCGACTTCAGGCCATCTAAAATTAACGATTGTCGGTTTTGTTCAATTTTCATCCTGTTTCCTATAATAATTTTGTACTTGAAATAAAATTATATTAATTATGAAATTAATTGTATTTGGATCAACAGGATCAATAGGAGAACATGTTGTAAAACAATCTCTTGAAAAAGGTTTTGAAGTAACTGCTTTTTGCAGGGATAAGTCAAAGTTGCAACATATCAATCATCCCAAACTAAATATTGTTGTCGGGGATGTTTACAAACCCGAATCAATAGAAAAAGTAATAAAAGGACATGATAGTGTTTGTATTGCTCTAGGCTTAGGCAAAAACAGAAAAGGAAACGTAAGGGATGTTGGAACGAAGAATATTATTGCAGCATTACAAAAAGTTGGCATAAAAAGGCTTATTTGTTTATCAACACTCGGTGCCGGAGATAGCAAAAACAATCTGAATTTCTTCTGGAAAAGAATAATGTTTGGCTGGTATCTGAAAAATGTACTTCACGACCATGAGCAACAGGAAAAACATGTGAGAGAAAGTAGCCTTTCTTGGACTATCGTGCGTCCGGGCGCTTACGTAAAAGGGGAGAGAACAGAACAATACAGACATGGCTTTTCACCTGATGACAGAACCACAAAGCTGAATATTTCAAGACAAGACGTAGCCGATTTTATTGTTAATGAACTAACAAATAATCAGTATGTGCATCAAACTCCGGGAATTTCATACTAATTAATTAGCCATGAATGCAAAACAAACAAGAAGGAAATTTTTAGGAATTATTTCTAAAATAACCGGAGCTACAATCGGGATGCTGGTGTTCGGTAGGTATTTTACTCTTTCAGGTCGCTCATTAACGGGTATAAACTCAGGGTTAAAGCAAAAACCGTTCGATTCTGGCAATAAAATATTGGTTGCTTATGCAAGTAAATCCGGTTCTACTGTAGAAATAGCTAAGTTTATAGGAAATACTTTTTCTAAAAAGAAAACGGTTGAAGTTTTAAAAATTTCAGAAGTAACGGATTTATCTCGTTATAGTCAAGTTATTATTGGCAGTCCAATTATATACGATAAATGGATAAAGGAAGCAAGACACTTTATTAAGGATAACGAAGGTGTATTGGCTGAAAAAAAAGTTTCTTTTTTCTTAGTATGCCTGGTTTTATGTGGTAACAATGAAAAAACTCAGAAAAAAGCAGATAAATACGCATCTGAAATTGAAAAAACAACTCCCAAAATTAACGTTAGAAATTTTGGGCAATTTAAAGGTGTGCTCAATTACAGCAAAATGTCGTTTAAATCAAAAATCATGATGAAACCTCTAATGGCTTCTAAAGGATTAAAAGAAGGAGATTATCGGGATTGGAAACAAATTGAGGAATGGACAAAAAGACTATCTTCGTGATAAATAACTGTTGTCAATCGAGTAGATGGCTGACGGACTAAGTCCACCAGTGCACCTCTCACAGACCCAGGAAATGAACCCTTTTTTATAAATGTACGAGAACATTTGTTAGCTTTGCCCGTATAGCAGTTAGCAAGTAACAGGTTGGTTGTTAGTGTTTTTTACCCGTCTCACAGACTTGTTTCAAAGAAGTGTGATTTATTAATTGGTGAAAGCAAGCCCTAACTTGCTATGCCCGCTTGGCAGCATATATGCTTTATAAGACTCTTTGAGCTAACTGTTTTTACTCATCTTTAAACTTACCAATATGGCCAGAAAGAGACAATTAATTGCTACTACCAAAAATCAAAAAGCTGTTTTGAAAAAAATCAATTACAATGTCAGTGGAATTGATTTAAGTGGGAAATTACAGGGACGAGTATTTATTTGGCATAAAACAAGCACTGCAAATGTGGGAACATTACCAGGCAATGCAAAAACAATGTGACTTAAAAATTCAAGAACTTCTTTTATTGATGACAGCCAAAAAAGAATCCCCAAAAAATTTGGGTACACCCAAACCAATTAAAAATAACAGACCGGAAATTGAAAATTTTCATCTGTTGATGACTAAACTGACCCTTGGCAAAGACACTACTGCTATTGCCGGTATTAACGACTACTCCGCATTAAAGATAATCGCTGAAATCGGCACGGATTTGAGTAAATTTAAAGATGAAAAACATTTTACTTCATGGCTTGGATTATCACCATCTGCACATCAATCGGCAAAGAAAAAACGTAATAAAGGTCGAAGGCACTGCAATAGGGCAGGTATGATTTTCAGCCAACTGGCAGTAAATGTAGGAAATGGAAAACATACTGCTTTAAGTAGTTTTTATAAACGTATCCGTGCCAGAACAGGAAAAATGGTTGCAATTAAAGCAACAGCACGTAAAATTGCCGTCTATTACTATAATCTCATGACCAAAGGTCATGAATTTGTGGAAGAAGGCCTAAAAAGATATGAAAATCGCTACTTTGAACAGCAAGAAAGATTTTTACAACGAAAAGCCACGGAAATGGAATATTCGTTAGTAAAAATCAATTAAACCAGATCAGAATATTCAAAATAACATTAACACAATTAGGCTTTGGGTTGATGCTTTATTTTCAAGAAAAGCTTGAAGTAAAATTTTATTGCCGTAAATAAATTAATATCAAAGCCAATGAATTGAATAAGTATGTATTACAGCTATAAACTAACTATTTGGAAATAGTTCTTTCAGTTTATCCTGAATGCTGGCCAGACGGAAGTTATTAATCCAACCAC
>CAZWGG010000695.1:0-3137 GCA_964633305.1 uncultured Bacteroidales bacterium | reverse complement strand
AACGGCTCTTTTAATTATTTTTGGGTAACGATTGATAGAATACTATGAAGTTGGCAACAAGTGTGAGATACCGTTACTATTGAAAATTATATGATGAATTTAATTTTTGTAATAAAGAGGATAAACTAAGTTAATGATTAAATTTGTGAAGCAATTATTTTTATGAGTAGACAACTATTTTTTAACCATATTGAGGATAAGCTTAACACCTTGGCTACTCGAATAAATTCTAGAGGAAGATTAAATATTCTTGATTTACACAATCATTCTGAGACATTTTTTCAGTATTTTATGAATAAACTCTATGATTGGAATTCTACTAATGAAAATGCGGTGAAAGTAAATGTCGAAGCTATAGACTTGATCGACCATACTAACAAACTTGTAATTCAAATCTCAGCAACAAATACAAAACAAAAAATTGAAAATTCGCTTTCAAAGAAATTAATAAGTAAATACAAGAGTTATACATTTAAGTTCGTTTCTATTTCTAAGGATGCTGACGAATTAAGAAAAATGACATTTGCTAATTTTCATAATATTAATTTTGAACCTAAAATTGACATTATTGATAAAAACTCAATTGTTAAATACATTCAAGGTCTGGATATTGAAAAATTAGAATCTTTGTATTCTTTTATCAAGAAGGAATTGGGAAGTGAAATTGATTTTTTAAGATTAGAAACCAATTTAGCTAATATCATCAATATTCTATCAAAAGAAAATTGGGATAAAAAAGACCCAGTAAATCAAATTAATTTATTTGAAATCGATAGAAAAATAAAACATAATAATCTTAAAAATGCAATTAATGTAATAAATGATTACAGCATACATTATGGACAGGTGGACAAAATATATAAAGAATTTGATGAATCAGGAAATAATAAAAGTAAATCAGTTTTAGCATCAATTTCAAAAGAGTATTTAAAAGCAAAAAGTTCTTTGACTGATGATGAACTATTTTTTGAGATTTTGGAAAAAGTAATTGAAAGAATTGTTAACAGTACCAATTATGTCGCCATTCCTTATGAAGAACTTGAACTTTGTGTTAATATTATAGTTGTAGATGCATTTATAAGATGTCGTATATTTGAGAATCCACAAAATTACAACTATGTTACTACCTGACAATATACATCCAGATAAAAGTATCTATTACAATGGTGCTTTTGTACTTAACACTTTAAAAACAAATAAAAAAATTAATTTTTTTGATTTGTTTCAAGAGGTTAAATTAAAAAGAGAAATGACAATTTCAATATTTACTCTTTGTCTTGATTGGTTATTTTTATTAGAAGTTGTTATTATAAATTCTAATGGAGAGGTTGAATTATGTTCTTAAAAACATTGACTATATCCAGTGGAGCTAAGGTAATCCGAGACATTGAATTTCGTCAAGGATTAAATTTGATTGTTGATGAAAGTGAAAATCAAATTACTGGCAATAGTGTAGGGAAAACTACGGTATTAAAACTCATTGACTTTTGCTTAGGGGCAAATCCAAAAAATATATACGTTGACCCAGAGACAAAACGTCAAGAATATAAGCTTGTAAAGGATTTTTTAATTGAAAACAAAGTTTTAATAACAATTGTATTGTCTGACGATCTAAATTCTGATACCGCTGAAGAAATAGTTATTGAAAGAAATTTTTTAGCAAGAAAGGAAATCATTAGAAAAATAAATGGTGAACCACTTACAGAAGATGAGTTTGATTTAAAACTATCAACTTTGATCTTTCCAGAACATAAAGCCAATAAACCTACGTTTAGGCAGATTATTTCCCACAATATTAGATATAGTGATGAAAGTATTACAAACACATTAAAAACACTTGATAGATATACTTCTGATGCAGAATATGAGACATTATATTTATTTTTATTTGGTGTCGAATTTACTAAAGGTAATAGTAAACAAGAGATACTAACTAAGATAAAACAAGAGGATACATATCGTAATAGACTTGAAAAGAACCAAACAAAAACGGCATATGAGACAGCTTTAGCTTTAGTAGAAAATGATATTGAAATTCTAAATAATAAGAAGAATCAATTTAATTTAAATGAAAATTTTGAATCGGATTTGGACAAATTAAATTTATTGAAATACGAGATAAATAAAACCAGTTCGATTATTGGAAAACTTAACATTCGTAAGGATTTAATAAAAGAAAGTGAACAAGAACTAAACTCCAGCTCAACAGATATTGACCTTAGACAGTTAGAAATAATATATGCTCAAGCGACTGATAAGGTTAGTTCTATTCAAAAATCATTTGAAGAACTTGTTTCATTTCACAATACAATGATTCAAGAAAAAATTAAGTTTATAACAAAGGAATTACCTTTAATTGAGAAATCTTTACAAGAAAAAAGTAATATTCTTAGAGATTTATTGATACAAGAAAAGGAATTATCTAAATTAATTTCTAAGAGCGAATCATTTGAAGAGCTTGAAAAAATAATAGTAGAACTTAATGAGAAATATAGACAAAAAGGAGAGTTTGAAAATATTATTCAACAGCTAAATGAAGTCGAGTCAAATTTAAAGGACTATAATAGTCAATTAAATGAAATTGACGACCAACTATTTTCTGATAGTTTTGAATTAACTGTAAAAACTCAATTAAATAAGTTTAATAAGTTTTTTGCTTCAATTTCAAATGACCTTTATGGAGAACAATATGCTATAAAGCACGATATAATTACAAATAAAAAAAATCAAAGATTATACAAGTTTAGTACGTTTGTTCCCTTTGGACCCAATATTGCTTCGGGTAAAAAACAAGGCGAAATATCATCTTTTGATATTGCTTATTCGTTATTTGCAGATGAAGAAAATATTCCATGCTTACATTTTTTACTAAATGATAAAAAAGAATTAATGCATGGTAATCAACTTGTGAAAATCGGAAACTTTGTCAATAAAAATTATATTCAGTTTGTGGCGTCAATTCTTAAGGACAAACTTCCAAAGGAACTTAATCAGGACGAACTTATTATTGTAAAACTCTCACAAGATGACAAGCTTTTTAGAATAGAACAAAAATAATAAAGAGATAGATATTAAAACACCAGTTGCCAACATCGTATATAGTGCATTTGGCGGGTCGTACAAAGGTTTTGGCTTGG
>CAZWGG010000694.1:0-3138 GCA_964633305.1 uncultured Bacteroidales bacterium | reverse complement strand
TTTACTAATTCTTCTCTAGTATCTCCTAAAAATTTTAATGTAAGATGAAAATGATGCACCCACCTTATTTTTTCACTAACTAATGTATGTGTAAGTTTATCTAAACATTCCTTCATGCTTTTTGAAACAGGAATGTCAATAGCAATAAAAGTTCTTTTCACATCAAAATGTTTAAATTACAATTAAAACAAAAATATCGAAAAGTCATACTGCAAAATAAAAAATAAATAACTTAGGGCATAGTAACCAAATTTGTTAAAAAAATGTCAACCAAAAAAAATTGCAGTTATATTATCAGGATGTGGTGTATTTGATGGATACGAAATACATGAAGCCACACTTTCTCTGCTAGCAATTATGAAAAATGGAGCTTAATATCTAAAGCAACCCACTTTCTATCATAATTACTATTTCATTTATAAGCTTATCTTCTCCTTTCGCATCAAATTCGTTTTTAAGGTTGGAACCGAATAAACGTGCTATTGTCTGCCAAAAAAAAGCCGAAAATGATCCTCTTAATTCTTTTAGAAGGACATACGATGTTTCACCTATTTCTCTATCGATTAATTTTATTAATATTCTACCTTGTGTTATAGTGAGATTTTTAAGTTTGTCTTCATACTCATCCTTTATTTCTTTTTCAACCACTTTTACGTATGCTTTTCTTGCCCTTTCACTATCTAAAGATTCAAAATGAGCAGTGATTTCATCAAATTTCTCTTTTGCCAATTTTGCGAAGGGATAAGCTTTCTTAACATTTCTAATTAACCTTCTGTACCTTCTCAATTCCCATTTTGAATTAAATCTGTGATATGGAAAAATGTAAGCCTCATCAATTGTTGATAGAAATATAGTATCCTTATCGAGCACGATTCCATATAAAATATGATTATCTTTCTCAAAACGTAAAGTATCCTGTGAATTTACCGGTAAAAAACAAAATAATGAGATTATCAATATATAATAACTTCTATACATTCAGTTTTTATTAGATCATTTTATATTTCAAAAAAGACAATCATTAATTAAACGAAATATAAGAGCAGAATGTTTATTAAAACAAACAAAAAAATAAACTTAATACAAAAGTACCAAAATTTGTAATTTAATTACTTTTACAAAAAAGAATTTATGGAAGAATTTAATAGTGAATATAACGATAATAACGATCGTAAATACTCAAACGATGAGATAACGGTATATTGGTACCCAAAAAAATGTATTCATGCAACAACTTGTTACAAAGAACTTATTGAAGTATTTAATCCGCGTAAACGGCCTTGGGTAGATATGAGCGGTGCACCAACAAATGAAATAATAAGGGTTGTAGATATGTGCCCAACTCAAGCGTTAGCTTATAAATGGAATAAAAGCATTACAGAAACAAGTGATAAAGGAATTGCTTCAGAAAATGAAGTCAGAATTATGGAAGACGGCCCCATGGTTATTAAAGGAGACTTCAAAATAATTGGTACGGATGGAAAGGAACATAAAAAAATGAAAATGGCTTCAATTTGTAGATGTGGAGCCTCAATGAAAATGCCGTTTTGTGATGGGACTCACAGAAAAATAGGTTTTGCCGGAAAATAAGCACTAGCATGGAAAATACAGAATCAGTTAAAATACATATAATTAAAGATGGACCAATACATGTTTCAGGTAAATTCGTATTTAAGGACTCATCGGGTAATGTCACTGAAAAACATGAAGAACTTTACATTTGTCGTTGTGGCGGGTCTGAAAATAAACCTTTTTGTGATGGAACTCACAAAAAAATTGGAGTCAAAAATTAAGTAGTGGTTGCGCGAAAGCTCCAAGTGCAAGGCTTGCGATGGTCGAAAAATGGGAATTTACCGGGCGTAAATGACCAGTTTTCGGACAAGCATAACGCAGCAATTGGAGTTTTCGCACAACCACTTAAAAAATACACGACTTTCCGCACTGAAACTAAGTATAATTAAATTCAGTAAATTATTAACAATTAAAATATAAAAATTACCACACATGTTAATAAAATTTTTGTTTATCATAAGTGCCTGCCGAATTGTTTCCTCTTGTATATATCTAATTATCAGCATGTTTTGTGAGGGTGATTTACATCACCAAAAAATGGTAATGAACATCATTTTGTAAAATTTGTTAACCCTTTTAGTATTTGATAAATTTAACAAGGAATTGATGTTGATAATATTTAATCTAACCAAACTATGTTGGATGTTCAATATAATATCAAGGGTTTAATTTCCAATATCTACGAATGCCAAAAAAAAATAATTATCAACAGAAGGTTCATCCGTGAATTGGAAAGTGAAGGTAGCGATCCTGCCAAGCTCAATAATGAAATTACTGAGCTTGAAAGAAAGATTGCTAATTATCAAAAAGAACTGAGAAGAAAATATCAATTTTCTTTATGAGAGATTAACAATACTGATTGACTGCAAAAAACCCTTTCATTAATTGAAAGGGTTTTTTTATAAATCTATATTGCTTTTAATTTACATAGCAGAAAACTTATCTGGAAAGTATTTGATGTTTAAAATAAAGCAGAATCAATATATTTTTTTCTAAATTTGTTTACTTATTCTATTTTAAATAAAAAATTGGGCAAGAAACTTGATATTATGAAAAAACTAATAATTTTCTTGTATTTACTGTTACCATTTTTTCAGCATTATATTGTTAATGGACAAAATTCAAAAGCAAAAATAATATTTGAAGAAAGCGAATATGATTTTGGGAAAATTGAAGAAGAAGAAGGTACGGTAACTCACGAATTTATTTTTCAAAATAAAGGAAATTTACCTTTAATATTAAGTAACGTAAAACCATCATGTGGGTGTACAACTCCTGATTGGCCAAAAGAACCTATAATGCCAGGTAAGTCAGGTTCAATAAGTGTGAAATTTAATCCGAAAAACAGGCCCGGTACTTTTAACAAGAGTATAACAGTTAACAGCAATGCTGAAAATTCTGCAGTAATTTTAAGAATAAAAGGTAGTGTGATTGGAAAAAAGATTTGGGATGACTACAAATATTCAATAGGTAAATTAAAGCTAAGAAATATTCACGCTGCTTTTGGGTCTATCATTAAAGGCGAAAAAAAGACATTATCAATTGAAATTTACAATAGTTCTTCTG
>CAZWGG010000693.1:1257-3144 GCA_964633305.1 uncultured Bacteroidales bacterium | reverse complement strand
GCAATGTTTCACATGATCTTAGAACTCCAATAGCATCTATTCAGGGATATGCAGAAACTTTGGTACTGAAAGATGAGAAAATAAATAAAGAACAGCGATTAAAATATCTTGATGTAATTTATAAAAGCTGCGAACGATTAAAAAAGCTTGTAAGTGATTTATTTGAACTATCAAAGCTAGAAACAAACCAGGTAAAACTTGAGACAGAACCATTTTCAATTGCCGAGCTTATTTATGATGTAGCTAACAAATTCCGTATCATCTCACAAAAAAAGGGAATTAGTATAAATACAATTATAGCTAAAGATATACCTGTAGTAGAAGGTGACATATCAATGATTGACCGTGTGTTGCAAAATTTGATCGATAATGCAATAAAATTTTGTAATGAAGGAGATTACATAAACATAGAGATTGACCTGGAAAATCCGCAATCGGTAAAAATAAGCATAGCTGACTCGGGCAAAGGTATAGGAACAGAAGAACTACCATATATTTTTGAACGTTATTATAAAGGATCGAATTACAGGGAGAGTACTGGGCTGGGACTTGCTATTGTAAAAAAAATTCTTGAACTGCATAATTCCTCTATTGATGTGCATAGCCAGCAAGGAAAGGGTACAAGCTTTATATTTGAGCTTCCGGTTGCACAGATTGAAATGTTTTATTAACCCCTGACCTGCCTTCCAAAATACTTGCATAAGCAGTGATTAAGATTGTGCAATACAATGAAATAATAATTAATGTTGGTGAATTACAAAATGCTATCTATTCAATAACACTTAAAATAAATCCGTAATTCAACTCCTTATTCCCATCTATGGTATAGCATGGCAAGGTTCTCTCTCCCCAACTGTCGGTACCCCCTACCCCATGTACTTTATAATCAATATTTACATTAATAAAATCTCTTCTTGGAAGTTCGTAGTTATGTTTCGTATTTTCCAAATCATCTTCCATGTAAGGCCAGGCACGGAAACTTAATGGTTGCTGCCCTTCAAATTTTAAACCCTTGCCTTCTTTATCAGAGAAGACTATCCACCGGGTATCTGCACGGTTAGCATTATCCTGTGTTGAAATATACGGAGTTATAAAATCTTCTAAATTCATTTTATAAATGCCGATAAGGGCGCTTGTTTTTCTGTCCCAATAGTTTTCATGCGGGCCCCTGCCATACCATTCAATATTATTGTAACCTTTCGGTATGGCCATTCGCATGCCAAATTTTGGAATTAAAGGAATGTTAGACGAATCGGGGGTATAATTCATATTAACTTTTACTGTTGCATTGCCATTTATTTCGTATGTAAGGGCTAACTTACTTTTCTTAACGGGTAATATAAAATTAAAAACAAGCTGTACCCTACCCTCATCCGTATTAATTTCCATGTTTTTTAATTTTCTGTTTAATGCGGCTTTTTTCCATACCGAGAGCCTGTTTACGTAACCGTTTCGTTCCTGGTTGTTGTTAGGAGGTTTCCAAAAATAAGGTTCTAACGGAAAATGAATGAATTCATTTCCATTCATAATATAAGAAAGTAAAGCACCATTTGTTTTGTTAAAAGTTACAGAAAATTTGTTCCCTGAAACAACCAATAAGGTGTCACTTTCTTCAATTTTCACATTAGTATTTGCCTGTAAAAGATGTTCCGGAACATAGTCATATTCTTGAAGAATAAACTGTTCGTATGCCACCCGGGTACCTTTTTTTGCCCATTTCTCATCATCTTTTAAATAAAACTCAACCCTGGCAATGTATTCTTTTCCTTTTTTTAGTTCATCTGAAGAAACCGGAAGTTGAATTATTTTCTTTTCAAGCGGACCGATATTTAGTTTTTCCAGTTTTACTTCTTTAACGGTTTTCCCATTTTCTAACAAAATACAGTA
>CAZWGG010000693.1:0-1247 GCA_964633305.1 uncultured Bacteroidales bacterium | reverse complement strand
TATCTACCGGCGTAAAATAATGCCTGTTTTCAATCTCAACTCTTCTTTCTTCCCGGTTAACAAATCTCATCCTGATACACTGGTATACTTTTTGGGCTTCATAGTAATGAGGATTTGGGATCCTGTTTGCCCCAACCAAGCCATTTATGCAAAATTCGGCGTCATTGGGCTGGTCTCCAAAATCACCCCCAAATGCCCAAAATTCACCATTTCGCAATGATAACAGAAAAGGATTATCTCCGTATTTTAGTGTGTCACTATCTATTTTTTTTGCTAATGCCTGGTCAACAAAATCCCATATACATCCTCCTAATAGCAGGGTATTAGAATAAATGGTATCCCAGTATTCTTGCAGGTTTCCTAATGAATTGCCCATAGCGTGGGCATATTCACGCATAAGGACCATACGGGTAGTATCATGCCATACCGATTTACCCAATTCTTCAGGTGTTGGGTAAGCCACATCCCTGAAATCGGTCACTTCGTCATCGGCATGGTAAAATACGGGACGTGTTCTATCAATATAAAGAATAGCTTTTTTCATGGCAGCAATATTTTGTCCCGAGCCTCCTTCGTTTCCAAGTGACCACATGATAATACAAGAATAATTTTTATCTCTCTCTACCATAGAAACACCCCGGTCAACATGGGACTTTTCCCAATTGGGATCATCACCCAGTACTTTGTTACCAATACCAAAATCATGCGATTCCTGGTTGGCTTCATCCATAACATATATGCCATATTCATCACAAAGTTTATAGAATATAGGATCATTGGGGTAATGTGAAGTCCGTACAAGATTAATGTTGCATTGCTTAATTAGGATAATGTCTTTTAACATTGTCTCATAATCTAAATGCCTGCCCATGCGTGGATGGTGTTCATGGCGGTTAACCCCCCTTATTTTTATAGATTTTCCATTAACATATAACTGTTTGTTTTTATGTTCCACCTCTCTGAATCCAAATTTCCATGGTATAGCTTCCAAAGTACCTGATTTTTCTTCAAGAGATAAAATAATTTTATAGAGATTGGGGGTTTCATCTGACCATAATAGCGGGGATTTTACCTTTTTAGTTAGTTCAAAGACCCTTTCTTCACCGGGCTGGATATGGTCAATAATGTGACTTAAAAAACTTGCATCAACCATGTTTTCTTCCGTATCATAAAATGCTGCATTTATTTTACTCTTTGTTATAGTTTTTGCCGAATTGTTTTTAACTGTGACTTTAATATTTAAGGTT
>CAZWGG010000692.1:2681-3150 GCA_964633305.1 uncultured Bacteroidales bacterium | reverse complement strand
CTCTTTCATTGATACTTCGACATTAAATGCGTTATGGATACGAGTAATTACTGCTAGTGCATTTAATGAATGACCTCCTATTTCGAAAAATTTACTATTTATACATATAACCTCTTTATCTATTTGTAATACTTCACACCATATCTCAACGAGTTTTGTTTCTATTTCATTTGAGGGTGCTACATATTTACTACTTGCCTTAAACTCAGGATCAGATAGGGCATTCCGGTTAATTTTTCCATTGGGGGTTAATGGAAAATTTTTTATGTGAACGTAATAAGCCGGAACCATATACTCCGGTAATTTCTGCAATAAGTAATTTCTTAACTCACCTACCTCAATTTCGTTCTCTGACACATAGTATGCTACCAGGAATTTATCTCCTTCTTTCCCTTTGGCAAGAACTATTGAGTCGTTTATTTTTTTGTATTTTGATAAATGAGTTTATATCTATCCTAAATAAATTATA
>CAZWGG010000692.1:0-2671 GCA_964633305.1 uncultured Bacteroidales bacterium | reverse complement strand
CAGCAAACAACTTTCTATTTCTCCCGGTTCAATTCTAAACCCCCTTATTTTAATCAAATTATCTTTTCTACCTAAGAATTCAATTTTACCATCAGGCAGCCATCTTGCAATATCTCCTGTTTTATACATTCGTTTATCAAAAACAAATGAATTATCAATAAATTTTTCTTCTGTGAGTTTATAATTATGCAAATATCCACGCGCTAAACCTGCCCCTGCAACGCATAACTCTCCTGCAACACCTATAGGTACTATTTGAATGTCCTTATTCAATATATATATTTGTGTGTTATCAATAGGTTTTCCTATTGACATTGATGGTGAAATTTCTTCTGGTTGAAATTTATGAACTGTACAACCCACGGTAGCTTCTGTTGGACCATATTCATTTAATATTTCAATATTTCTTTCAAATCTGTCATAAATTTCCTTGGCCAATTGGGTCTCAAATTCTTCACCTCCAACTATAAACTTTTTTAGTATGCCTTCAGATGATTGTTTCGCTAAGTTGCTGTCTCTAACAATTTTTAAATGTGAAGGTGTAAGTTTAATCACATTAGCTTTATTATCTGTAATAACTTTTTTGATTAATAAACTGTCTTTGTCTTCATCATATATAATAATTTTATTGCCTGTGATTAACGGTGTAAAAATAGAAGTAATTGTTAAATCAAAAGATATTGATGTATATAAAGGGAAAGTAGATTCTTCATCGTTAACATAACTCTTTACCGCATAATTAATATAATTTACTAATGATTTATGTTCTATCATCACCCCCTTTGGTCTGCCTGTTGAACCGGAGGTATACATGACATAGGCTAAATTACCGTTATTTAACTTAGTGCTCGACGGCCCAGCTTGATTAGTATTTATGGTATCCAAAATCTCATTCAAATCTACAATTCCCAAATTAATTTTTATTGTAGGTTGTAAATATTCATTTCTAGTTATTAGTACTTTTAATTTTGAGTCTTCAATGATTGAATCTATTCTCTCTGCGGGATAATTTGTGTCAATAGGCACAAAAGCCCCGCCAGCTTTTAGTATACCAAGTATACAGGGGATAAGGTATTCCTCCCGTTTCAACATTAATCCGACCAAATCTTCCACTTCAATGCCAACTACTTTCTGTAGATAAGATGCTATCTTGTCAGAGTTATTGTTAAGTTTCCTGTAGTTGACGACTTTTTTCCCACATATTAAAGCAATACTATCAGGAGTTCTTTCAACCTGCTCTTCAAATAAATCGATAATAGTTTTGTTTACTGGATATTCTACTTTGGTATTATTGAATTTAAAAAGAATATCTTCTCTTTCTTCTTTACTAATAATCTGTTGAGTATTAATTAATTCATCAATGTTATTAGTGAAAATTGTAATTATTGATTCATAATAATCCAAAAATTTTCTAAAAATCTCATCATCCATAAATGATGTTACAAAATCATATTTACCACTAACATTTTGTTCATTTACATTCATACTTACATCAAACAGGGTGTGACCGCGCAAAAAATTATCGAACTTAATATCATCGCTTTCATTATCAGCCAATCTCTCAGGTTTAATATCATTGACGATATGAAAGTTTATGAAGTTGAATAATGTATCAAATAATGGATTTATTTCTTTTGATTTTCCTCCAATTGCCCTATTTATTTCAAAAAGAGATAGTTTTTCATATTTTCTGATCTCTTGTAATTTTCGCTCAATCAAATCTATATATTCACTCCATGTTATATATTGGGGTATTCTAATTCTAACTGGTATGGTATTTAAGAAACATCCCAGCAACTTATCCCCATCATTTTTAAGAGGCCTATTAAAACTTACAAGTCCAACTATAATATCATTTTCGTAAGTAAGCATTTTTAAAGTGTATACATAAGAAGCAAAAAGCAGATGTTTAACTGTTGTTTTTTTTCTTCGAGCCACGGACTCAAGTTTTACCGCTAATTGGGGAGAATAATCTTTTTCAACAGTTTTATATTTTTTCTCTTTGAGATTTACTCCAAGATTTAGTTTTTTATAATCTGCTAATTCATTTTTCCAAAAATTTAACGTCTCTTTATTTTGTTTGTGAAATAATTCTTCAGCTATATAGTCTTTATATGATGCATTTAAACTTGGAAGCTTATACTTTTCATTTTTAATTAAATGACCATATGTATTATTTAATTCTGTTATAAACGAAGCATAACTCCATCCATCCATAATAGCATGGTGCGATTCAAAAACCATCAGATGATAATGTTTCCCTAATCGATAGACCCTTGTCCTCCATAAAGGCCATTCTAAAATATTAAAATGCAAATTCCTGTTTTTTACTAAATCTGAAAGAATTTCTTTTTTTTGAAGTTCTTTACTTAATGTACTAAAATCAATAAGTGCAATATTAATTTTGGGGATATTATATATTATGTGTGCATACGCTTCTAGGTCAAAACCAGTTCTCAAAATTGGATGTTTTTGAACCATTAGGGTAAACGCTTTTTTTAGGATAGCAAAGTCAAAATTTTCATAAAGGATTGGCGTAATATTTTGTTCAAAATAAAGAATATCATCGGGATTGGTCTTATGTACAAAGCACATTCCTTTTTCAATATCACTCATTGGATAAGCCGCTTCTATTAAATTATTATTTTTTTGGCTTAAGTAACTATTGTTG
>CAZWGG010000691.1:0-3156 GCA_964633305.1 uncultured Bacteroidales bacterium | reverse complement strand
CCATTATAATATGCGTATATGGTATCCGGATTAAATTTTGGTGAAGGTTTACTTAACAATTTTAACAATTTATTATGAGCACAAAGGCAAAGAATATATTAATTATTACTGGAGTAATACTATTCATTGGGTTTTTATTTGTAAGATTTATTGTTAAGTCGTACAATACGGCAGTCGCTTATGAAGAAGAAGTGATTGCAGAATGGGCAAATGTTGAATCTACTTATCAACGTAGGGCCGATTTAATTCCAAATCTTGTTAATACAGTTAAAGGGTATGCAGAGCATGAGCAGGAAACATTTACAAAAGTAATAGAGGCTCGTTCAAAGGCTACACAAGTAAAAATTGACCCTAAAAATCTTGATGCAGAGGCGATGCAGAAATTTCAAGCCGCCCAGAACGGCCTTTCTTCAGCTTTATCAAGGTTATTAGTAGTAGTGGAAAGATATCCTGACTTGAAGGCCAACCAAAACTTTTTAGATTTACAAGCACAGCTTGAAGGGACTGAAAACCGGATAAATGTGGCCAGGAAAAAATATAACGATAGCGTCAGAAAATATAATAGTCATATAAGGGGGTTATTAAAAAGATGGGCAATTGACGTTGCCGGTGGTGAATTCGAGCGCAAAGAACCATTTAAAGCACAGCAAGGAGCAGATATTGTACCAACCGTTGAATTTTAAGAATATGCCAATGAAACCTGTTGATTTTTTTAGTAGTGAAGAAAAAGACTTAGTTATGCAGGCAGTTAAAGAAGCCGAATTAAATACTTCAGGTGAGATACGGGTGCATTTAGAGAGTAAATGCACCAAAGATGTTCTTGACAGGGCAGCATATATTTTCGAAAAGCTAAAAATGCACAAAACAAAACTGAGAAATGGTGTCTTGTTTTACTTGGCGATTAATGATCGTAAATTTGCTATACTTGGCGATGCAGGTATAAATGCCACTGTTCCTGGAAATTTTTGGAATGAGATAAAAAATGAAATGCTTGCTTATTTTAAAGATAGAAAATTTGCCCAGGGATTGTCTAAAGGTATAAAAATGGCTGGTATTCAACTTAAATCTCATTTTCCCTATCAAAAAGATGATATTAACGAATTGCCTGATGACATTTCATTTGGTGAAAAATAAGTTAATTATGAAGACATTAGCACGAATATTTTGCACACTAATTTTTGTCTTTTATTCAGTATTTTTATTTGCTGACGATTTTCCAAAAAGACCATATCCGCCCCGATTAGTTAATGATTTTACAAACTTTTTACAAGATCACGAAAAAAATAGGTTAGAACAAAAACTTGTGAGATTTAATAATGAAACTTCAACTCAAATTGCTATTGTTATTTTAAAGGACTTAAAAGGATATGATAAAGCAGACTATGCTTTTGGATTAGCTGAGAAATGGGGAATTGGACAAGCAGGAAAAAATAATGGAATTTTGATTTTAATCAAACCTAAAACACCTGAATCAAAAGGAGAAGTATTCATTGCTACTGGTTATGGATTGGAAGGAGCAGTACCAGATGCTATAGCAAAAAGAATAGTAGAAAATGAAATACTCCCAAAATTTCGTAATTCAGATTACTTTAGTGGCCTTGATGAGGCAACCAATATATTAATGGAGTTAACAAAGGGAGAATATACTGCTGATGAGTATTTAAAAAGAACAAACTATCAAAATCCCGGTATATTCGTTTGGATACTCTTTATTATTATTTTTGTTATTTTTTCTCTTGTAGGAAGAGCAAGGAGGGCACGACAATATTCTTTGGGACATAATATTCCTTTCTGGATGGCATTAATGATGATGGGGGGATCACGCGGATCACATAGGGGTAGTTATGGGAATTTTTCATCCGGTGGAGGCAGTTTTGGTGGTTTCAGTGGTTTTGGTGGTGGCAGTTTTGGTGGAGGTGGAGCAGGCGGTAGTTGGTAAAACACACTAATTAATAAATTTTATAATGGTTTTGAGAGAAATAACTATGACTTATAAATCTTTATTTCTAATAACATATATATTTCAATCTTTTTTCTCAATTGTTGCTCAACCTTCAGATACAAGTTTTTTAAAAATAATATTTGCCGGTGATATAATGGGCCATGATGCACAAATCAGCGGTGCTTATGTTGATTCCCTTAAGCAATATAATTACGAACCTACATTTAGATATGTAAAACCCTACGTGGAAAGTGCAGATATCGCTATAGGTAACCTGGAAGTGACACTTGGAGGCCCTCCTTACATGGGATATCCCCAATTTTCAAGTCCCGATAACCTGGCTATTGAGGCTAAAAAAGCTGGTTTTGACGTATTAATTATGGCTAACAATCATGCATTAGACAGGGGAAGCAAAGGGTTCAACCGGACGCTTCAAGTTCTCGATTCCTTTAATATAATACATACCGGGACCTTCAAAGATGAAAGATCGTTTTATAGGAACAATCCGCTAATTGTTGAAAAAAATAATATTCGTTTGGCGATTTTGAATTATACTTACGGGACAAACGGATTGAAAATAAAACCTCCTGCTATAATTAACCGTATTGATACTTTGCAAATAAGGCAGGATCTTACAAAGGCTGATCAGGCAAATCCCGATTTTATTTTTGTTACCATTCACTGGGGTGTTGAATATGAACTTGATGAAAACAAAACTCAACGTTCACTAACAGATTTTTTGATTAAAAACGGCGCCGATGCTATAATCGGATCTCATCCGCATGTTGTTCAACCTATAAAAACCTACTTTAAAGATAAATCAGATTCCTTAAACTACAATATAGTCGTTTACTCATTAGGTAATTTTGTTTCAAATCAACGTGAAAGGTACAAAAATGGGGGTATTATTTTTGAAATATCATTGATGAAAACATCATTAGCTACTAAAATACAAAGTTATAATTATTTGCCTGTGTGGGTGTATCGAAAAGATAATGAAAGTAAATCTACTTTTTATATCTTGCCAGTAAAGCTGTATTACGAAAATGAGGATTATTTTAATTTTTTAGATCATGATAAATATAAAATAAGTATGTTTTACAAGGATACTAAAGAACATCTTAAGGATACAAAGGAAAATGATTATTATGTTAATTTTAAACTTACAACGCCAGACTGAAAACTAACTTCTGTCTTCCGACTTCCTGCTTCGA
>CAZWGG010000690.1:0-3158 GCA_964633305.1 uncultured Bacteroidales bacterium | reverse complement strand
TTAATACACCCGTCCAAAAACTATCTGTTTACCGGCGAAACGCTTTTAATAAACGATTTTTCCCGTGATAAATATGTAAAACTTAACGCTGTGGGCAAAGCCTTTCTGGATGACAAACATTATGCTGATTATAATGTGTCTTTTGCCTCAGCCCTGCCTTTCTTAAAAAGTAAAAAATTCCACCTCATTTTATCATTATTAATATTTTGTAACTAATCAATCCAGGTATTTTGTTGTATCGGAATTTAGTAATTAAATTAGCTATAAAAATGATAGATACAGGTGATCCCTTATTTGATAATGTCCGAAACATATTGAGTAACAAGGACACAAAAGATACACAAAAAATGGTTGACCTTGCAATAAGCGACAGGGATTTTTTGCAGGAAATATTTGACGGGCTCATTTCAAAGAATGAAACATACAGGTATAATTGTTCAAAAGTTATTACTATAATAAGTGAAACGGTACCGTTAAAATTATATAGTGAATGGGATTACTTTGTTGAATTACTAAAAAGTGAAAATGCATTCCATCGTATGATAGCTGTTACGATTTTAGCAAATCTTACCCCGGTTGATGCCGAAGAAAAGTTTGAGCCAATTGCAGATCATTATTTTAGTCTTTTGGATGGAAAAAGTTTTATAACTGCTCGTTATGTTGCTGCCAAGGCAGGAATTATTGCTCAATCAAAACCAGGCTTGCAAGAAAAAATAACAAAGTGGTTGTTAAAAATAGAGAAAACCCATCACGAAAACAAAGATATTATTCTCTACAATGCCATTGAATCGTTTGATGAATATTTTGATCATGCTAATAACAATGAAAGAATAGTAAGGTTTGTAAAAAAACAACTTACATGTTCAAGCCCAAAATCAAGGAAGCGTGCCCAAGAGTTCTTAGATAAATATAAAAGGTAATTAATATTGGAAAATTTGCTGAAATTTTACGTAGATGCAGTAGTATCATTCTTTTGCATTGCTTTCCTGATTTTTTTATTCCTTTTTTTATGTTTCATAATTTCCGCCTCAATATAGAAAACTATTTCCTCAGCAATATTTTTAAGTTGGTCACCAGAACGTTCGAGTTTACCTATTACACTAAAAATAAATAAGTTATTAAGAGTATTTTCATTATTTTGCTTTATTGACTTGTTAAGTATTTCCGGGGCATTTTTCTTTATTTTGTTAATGATTTTATCTTGTTTAAAAACCTTCCGTATAAGCGACGTATCCTGGTTCTCGAGAGCTATACTTACATTTTCAAGCATGGAATCGACCGTATTGAACAAATTTTCAATATCGAGTTCCTTGAATAATTTTTCATCTTTTCTCAAACAATTATCGGTTATATACTTAGCTATTCTGTAAGCGTGATCACTTATACGTTCAAGACTTTCACTAATTTTTAGTGCCGATATAACAAACCGCAGATCTGCAGCTACAGGGCTATATAGAGCGAGTAAGTTTTCACATTCCCGATCGACTGTAATTTCCAATGCATTAACCCTAAGTTCGCGTCTTATGATTTCTTCAGCTATTTCTGGTTCCAGTTTGAGTAAGGCTTTCTTCACTTCCTGCATTTGAACCTTAACAAGTTCCAACATTTCAAAAATTATTTCTTTGAGCTGTTCGAGTTCATATTCTATAGGTATCATATCTTTTTTTAAAATATTCAATTCAATAAATAGACGATAATATTGATCATATTAAATAAATAACTCAAAAATTTAACCAAACCTGCCGGTAATGTAATTTTCTGTTCTCTTATTTTTTGGATTAGTAAAAATATCATGTGTCCTGCCCTGTTCAATAAGTTCACCAAGATAAAAAAAGGCAGTGAAGTCACTAACCCTTCCAGCTTGTTGTAAGTTATGTGTGACAATAACAATTGTATATTCTTCCCTGAGTTCAAATATAAGATTTTCAATTCTTGAAGTTGATATCGGATCAAGAGCTGAAGTTGGCTCATCCATTAAAATTACTTTTGGCCCAACAGCTAGCGTTCTTGCAATACATAATCTCTGTTGTTGTCCTCCGCTTAATGCGAGGGCATTCTTTTTTAAATCATCTTTCACTTCATCCCACAACACTACTTGTTTAAGTGCCTTTTCAACTTTTTCCTGTAAAAATGTTTTATTATTAAATCCTTGTATTCTTAATCCGTAAGCCACATTTTCAAAAACCGATTTGGGAAAAGGATTTGGTTTTTGAAATACCATGCCTACATCTTTGCGCAATTGTTCAATATCTACCTGTTGATTATATAAATCAACATTATTTAGTAAAATGTTTCCTTTCATACTAAATCCTTCAATATAATCATTCATTCGGTTAAACAACCTTAAAAAGGTTGATTTTCCGCAACCCGACGGACCAATAAAGGCTGTAACAGAATTTTCAGGAAAATTCATACTAACATCTTTCAAAGCATGAAAATCATTATAAAATACATCTACATTTTTAGCAACCAGTTTTACATCATTTTCCAGATAGTTGTCCTGGTTAATTAAGTTACCACTAGCAGCTTCTTTATTAACTTCTTTTTGAATATCCATAATTTCTATCGAGTAATTCATTGTTATATGTTTTACAACCTGTTTATGACTGCTAAAATTTCTACCATTTCATTCTTTTTTGCCATCTGTTCCTCAGGTAAATTGCAATTCCATTCATTAAAAATGTAATAATTAACAACACAATAATAGAGGCAGCTGCATTTACTATAAATCCATGCTGTGGTCGCGATATCCAGTTAAAAATTTGTATGGGTAATACAGAAAATTCATCCATAGGCGTTTTAGGTACAAATGGAACATAAGCCAAAGCACCTACAACAATCAATGGGGCAGCTTCGCCAACAGCCCGGGATAATGCCAAGATAATACCGGTAAGTATTCCGCCCATTGAGGCTGGTAATGTTTGGTACCAAATAGTTTGCCATTTAGATGCACCTAACGCAAATGAAGCATCTTTTATAGATGTTGGGACAGCCTTTATACTTTCCCTGGTTGCAACAATTATTATAGGCAATATCAATAAAGAAAGGGTCATGCTTCCTGCCAGCACACTGGGGCCAAGATTAAATACACGGACAAATATTTCAAGGCCAAGCAAACCATAAATTATTGAAGGAACTCCGGCGAGGTTTGATATATT
>CAZWGG010000689.1:0-3169 GCA_964633305.1 uncultured Bacteroidales bacterium | reverse complement strand
AAAGTCTTATTTTAAAAATGTATCATATTTCAGCGAACTTTCAATGGGAATGACAAGTGATTATAAAATTGCTATTAAAAAAGGGGCAACCATTATTCGTATTGGAAGTTTAATATTTGGAGAACGACATTTAAATTAATTATAAATTAAATATATATGGCAAATCTTAGTACAACTTATCTTGGATTGAACTTAAAAAATCCTGTTATAGTAAGTAGCTCAGGACTAACAAATTCAGTGGATAAAATAATCAAACTTGAAAAGATGGGAGCCGGGGCAGTAGTTTTAAAATCATTGTTTGAAGAACAAATTAATTACGAAGCCGGGGCAATGGTCGATGAAATTAGTCACACAGAGGCCAGAGATTATGTTATGAACTATATGAAAAGCAATTCAATCGATGAATACTTGAGATTGATTGAAGGTGCCAAGAAAGAAGTTAGTATTCCAATAATTGCCAGTATCAATTGTATGTCAGCTTCAGAGTGGGTGTCTTTTGCCCGTAATATTGAATCGGCAGGTGCCGACGCCCTTGAATTGAATGTATTTATTTTTCCTTCTGACGAGAACTATGCTTCGGATAAATATGAATCGATATATTACGAGTTAATTGAAAAAATAAAGACCGAAACAAAACTTCCTATCGCTATTAAAGTAGGTCTTCATTTTACTAATTTACTTAACCTGGTAAAAAATATTTATTACAGGGGGGCAAATGGCATTGTACTTCTAAACAGGTTTTATACACCAGACATTGATATTGAAAACATGAAATTTACCAGTTCAGAAGTTTTGAGTTTGCCTGTTGATATCAGGCAATCGCTTCGTTGGGTTGGTATTGTTTCAAGCAAAATCGAAAAAATTGATATCTCGGCTTCTACAGGGGTTCATGATGAAAAGGCAGTTATTAAACAAATTTTAGCAGGTGCTCATACCGTGCAAGTATGTTCTGTTTTGTATAAGAATGGTATAGAAACCCTTCAAACAATAGTTAATAAATTAAATGATTGGATGGATAAAAAGAAATATAAAACATTGGATGAGATTAGGGGTAAGATGAGTTACAAGCATATTCCCGATCCTTCTGTTTATGAAAGAGCTCAATTTATGAAGTATTTCTCTGATTATCAATAGTAAAATCCAGAGAGCTTTTAATAATTTTATTTAATTCATTAAATAAAGGTTTTATTTCTTTGTTTATCAAGCTTGCATTTTTATTGAGTATAGATAAGCATTCTTTGCGTTTTCCAACATCGGCATTATAAACAGATTCTTCAATAACTGTAAAAGCCTCTAATGAAATTTGATAATCGTTACTTAAAAACAAGTTGGTAAAAACGGCTAAATACGAACTAAAATCAAGTCTCGATTGCCAACAAATAGCAATTACATCGGCTGTTCTTTTGCCATATTTTTGTCGTTGAATTGAATCAACAATCAGAGGTACGGCCTTCTTATCTTTAATATCACTAATAATATTTATGATATCATTTTCAAGTATTTCGTTTGTGTTTTCTGAAATTAAATCAAATAAATAAGGAATAACGGCCACTGAGCCTGTTTCTTTTAGTTCTTTTAAGGCTTCGTATATGCGAGATTGGTTTCCCGATTGCAATTTCGATATCAATATTTTATCTGCCTTACTTTCTTTTATCATAATTTTTTTATTCTTATTGCAAAGGTAGGCATGAAAATGGGAAATGAAAAACGAAGTATGAGATTTGTTGACTAATAGCCATTGAATATTTTAAAAAAGATAAGATTCATTTTAATGAAAAGGAATACTCTGCATGGATATCTGTTATTAAACCTGTTTTAGAAAAGAGATTTGGGACAAGTAACGAGATTTTTATATAAATCAACAGTAAATTAAAAGGTCATGGATTATAGAAGGTATATTCAACTACAATAAAAAAAATAAGAGCAAGAAAAATATGATAGCACAACTGTCAAAATATGTCATTTTTCACAAAATCAACAACTTGAACATGGTCAGTGTCTCAGCAGAAAAAGAAAAACCTTTTCCTGGAACATAAACGAGAAGTTATCATAAAATAACTATCTCTCCTCCTCATATCTTACCAAAAAAACATTATGTGTACCCGGTATAATTTTATACCGGTCATCAATGCGGTGATTTACTATCCAAACAATATCATTTCCTGACACTAGTAACCAGGTATTTTCTTTATCTGCAATGGAAAATTTATTATCAGAAAAAAAATCGCTTAGTTTTTTAAAACTATTCATTCCCAAAGGTTTAAAACGATCTCCTTTCTTCCAATTGCGCAAAATCAAAGGAAAAGTTAATCGATCAAAATCTAGTGCGGCAATGTAAGGTTCACTTGGAGTTATAAAATCATCCTCCTTTTTGAGGGTATTAAAACTTAACCTGGTGGGTGATGAAATTTGCCGGGTGTTTTTTTCAATGATAAATTCCAGGGTTTTATCATCAGGTATTTTCGATATAATAAATGTATTTCGATCTTTTATGAGTCGATGGGTTACAGAAAAGAATTGCTTGCCAGGATCACTGTGTATAGCTTCTATTATCGATTTTACCTGGTCGCTATTAAATCCGAATTCTTTAATGATTTCAAACAATACAGTGTTTAAGGTATCAGTTGGGCCTAGCTTTTTGTAATCAATAATGGTTTGGTTGCCATACGTTTTCATACCTTCACTTTTGTATTTTTCAATAGTTTTTATGAAAACAATTCCAGTTTCTTTTAGAGTTTCTATGGTATGAACCATATTTTGTTTAAACGAAGGGTTTAATTTTTCGAATTCGGGTAGTATTAGGTGCCTTATTTTGTTGCGTAAATATTTTGTTTCCGAATTAGATGAATCTTCACGGTAAGTAATATTATTTTTCTTTACGTATTCATAAATTTCATGGCGAAAGGCAAACAAAATAGGTCTTATAATATTTTCCTGTTTTGGGTTTATTCCTGTTAAGCCGTGAATTCCTGTTCTTCGGCTTAAATTAATAAAAAATGTTTCTATTGAGTCGTTCCTATTATGGGCAATGGCAATAAAATCATAATTTTCCTTATTTGTAATTGTTTGCAGCCAATTGTACCTGAGGTCCCTGGCAGCCATTTGAATGGAAATTCCTTTATTGTTTGAATAAGCTTTTGTGCCAAACGATTTTGCGTAAAAAGTAATG
>CAZWGG010000688.1:0-3174 GCA_964633305.1 uncultured Bacteroidales bacterium | reverse complement strand
TATTACCTTCCGAAAATTAAGGTGGCTGTAATGGGCTTATTTTAGGTCAAAATCTACCAGCCGGCAGGTTGATTTAGTTTTTTTGGGTTTTTAGACAAACTGCCGTTAGTGAGTATAGATTAAACCAATAGGATACACACTTTGTTAAATTCTATAAAATCAAATAAAAATTATGATTATGAAAACCTTAATAATTCTTCTATTTAATCTGATACTATTATGTAAATTTAATAGTAAACCCAGTTCTTCTTTGTATCAGGAAAGTGATATAAATATATCTGAAGTTGAAGTAAATTCAGCAATGCCTAGACTTAGAGAATTGATTAATCTACATCATAATTACTATTTAAAATTAAATAATAAAAAAGACATATGCCAATTCTTATTACAATATTGGTCGAATGAATATGTTATACAATCAAAATATCAGCAAGGATTTGCTATACCCGATAATCCTCCAAAAAAATTCATAAAATGGGATATTTTAGACAGTCCTGTAATTATAAAGCATACAGACTATTCATTTATTAATAAAGATTTTGTTGTATTAAAAGTTGGGCGATATTATACTGAGTTGAACAATCAATTAAAATCACAATATGTGGGTTTCGTTTTTGAAAAGGAAAATGGTACATTTAAAATCATTAATTTTTTTTATTCTGATCTTAGCACATATTCTGATGATCTTCTTGAATCAATAACTGAAAATTATTATATACGATTCAAGCCAACTATACTCCCAGTAATCTTAGAAAAGGATAAAAATATAGCAATACAAAAAGCCATTAAAGATTATGGCTATAATTATTACACAAGTTCAATTGAATCTTTTAAACAATTAAAAGATGATATATTGATATACAAGGTTAATTTTAAAAGGGAAGATGGAAAGTACCCAAATTTTTCAGTTTTTTATGCTCTAAGATCAGAAGATTGGAATAAAGAAAAAAAATGGAGACTAATAATGTACTTAGATGGAAAAGATTTTCTTACCTATGATCCATCTGACACAGGAATTCTTATTGATGAAAATAAAGTTATCAGCGAGTTTAAAAACTATATAATTGAAAGAAAAAGATGGCCATTTATTCAACCTGAAGAATATAAATTTTATGATGAAGGTAAACCTTTTAGAGAAGAATATTACAGAAATTAAAATTTTAAATTCAATAACTGAATACGAGCATAAGAATAATGCAGTACTATAGATTAAACAGTGAAAATCTACACTCACTAACAGCATATAAAAAATTGCGCAGAAAGTGCTAAATATGAATGAAATAATATTAAAAAAGCAAGGATTAATCTTCCAAAGAGAGCATCTCCCATTGCACAACTTTTCATAGTGTGCCGAGAAGCAGTGATCGGCATTAAAACAACACTGCATGTTGTAAATAAGATGGTGGAACCGACCCACCGAAGTTACCTTACAGGAGGGAGCTTCAAACCACCTAAAGGTGCTGAGGTAAAGAGCCTTGGTATTGAGCGTTTAGGAAAAGGTCATGCCAAGAACATGATTAGGTATGGAAACAGGGGTTGAACACAAGTGAACCATCGAAGAGGAGCCGAGAAGTTGCAACACTCAGCCAAAACCCCTGAAGTATGAATCAGGGTTAATAAGTATAGCGGGAACCTGTCTACTGGCTATATGGCTGGCGTCTTACAGATGGCAAGACCTGTATCCGGGCTTATTTACGGAACTCGGGAACCAGCATAATGATGAAAAGGGAAAGGCACAATAGGAACAACTTAGAGGCCGAATACCAAAGTATTATGTTGGGGCGGACTAATCCGTAGTAGTGAAGAAACTCTAGTAATTAGAATGGAGCGAAGGGATTAGGTTATACAGTCGAATAACATTTAACAACTCGATGAGAGGATGAATTTATGGAATGAGACAAAAATCAGTACCGGTAAGCAGAGAACAAATTAGGTCTGCTTATAAGAAAGTGAAAGTCAACAAAGGGAGTGCCGGAGTTGATTCGGTAAGCATGGAAGAATTCGATGCAAATCGGAGCAAACATCTGTATAAACTTTGGAATCGCATGGCATCGGGAAGTTATTTTCCCCCACCGGTAAAAGAAGTAGAGATACCCAAGAAAGACGGTAAAGTCAGAAAACTGGGTATACCAACTATATCGGACAGGGTAGCGCAAATGGTTATAAAAGATTATCTTGAACCAAGATTTGAGAAAATATTCAGTCCAAACTCCTATGGCTATCGACCGAATAAAAATGCTCATCAGGCATTGGCCTCGGTACGCGAAAACTGAAGGAAATATGACTGGGTAATTGACCTTGACATAAAGGGGTTCTTTGATAATATAGACCATGAGAAACTGATGTCAGCAGTAGAGAAACATGTGCCGGAAAAATGGGCATGCATGTATATCAAGCGATGGCTTTCAATGCCCGTATTACTTAAGTCGGGACAACTTCAGCCAAAGCAGGGAAAAGGTACACCGCAGGGAGGAGTAATCAGCCCTTTATTGGCTAATCTTTTTCTGCATTATGCACTGGATGCATGGCTTGAGAAAACCGACCTGACAGTAAAATTTGCACGTTATGCCGACGATGCAATAATACACTGTCGAAGTAAAGCCCATGCAGAATGGGCGCTAAAGAGGGTAAATGAACGAATGCTGGGATGCGGTCTAGAATTGCATAAAGACAAGACAAAACTGGTTTATTGCAAAGATTACCGCAGGAAAGAGAATTATCCGATAGTTAAATTCGACTTTTTGGGATATTTCTTTCAACCACGCACATCTAAATCAAAGAAAGACGGTAAATTATTTCTTGGATTTGACTGTGCCATAAGCATTAGTTCTAAGAAACGTATTCTTGCAAAACTGAGGGAATTTAACATAACCTACTTAACATTTAAATCCATTGTTGGGATAGCCCAAAATCTTAACCCATATATTAGGGGTTGGGTTAACTACTTTGGCAAGTTTAGGGGTTATGAAATGAATTCTGTATTTCAGATATTGCGAAGACGTTTGGTCTTCTGGGCAAGAAAACGGTACAAACGGTATAGGAGAAACCTGAACAAAGCCTATAAATGGTTAGATAGGGTAAGAATGCAGTTTCCTAACCTATTCTATCATTGGCAAATTGGTTTATCTTCTTAAATCGTTTAGATTTGTATAACAAGAGCCGGATGAGCTGAGA
>CAZWGG010000687.1:0-3175 GCA_964633305.1 uncultured Bacteroidales bacterium | reverse complement strand
ATTGATTTTACTGTCCATTTTCCAAGACTGCGGTTCCACATTTTTTTACCATCCATATCAAGCTTAAATATCCAGGCCTCTTTTGACAGGGAATCGGGTCTTAAATAGGTATAACCAAGTGCTACAATTTCCTGGTTATTATTCACATTTATTGTAAATATACTATCTTCAAATCGTCCTCCTAATATTTTATTCCATATCATTTTGCCATTTGATCCCAGCATTAATATCCAGGCATCATTATATAGTGAATCTGATTGTATGGTGTTTCCGGCAACAATATAACTATTTGTAGCGTTTATTGCCAAACCTCCTGGAGTTTCTATTGATTGTTTATTATCAAAACTTCTTGTCCATAAAACATTATTCCAATTAAAAGAAGCTTTGTTGAAATACCTCATTCCCAAATCAAGTGATTTAAGATTAAAAATATCAATGTAATGATTTCCTTCCGGGTATTTTGTTATGAAATTATTATACGCTTCAAGTGTTTTAATTCTTTTGGCATATTCATATAACAGTTGTTTTTGAATTTGTTTGGCTTCGGATATTTCAAGTGCATCAGGATAGTTAGAAATAAATTCTTCCAGTGCTTCAATCGTATTTTTTTGTTTTGCAATTTTAAAAGCTGTTACATTTCTTAATTTCATTGCGGAACCGTAATCAGCTGATTCCGGGTATTTTTTCATGTAGCTTTCAAAAGCTTCCAATGTGTTGATACTTTTCGCCTTCTCAAAAGCCAGATGATCACTGTATTTTATTGCTTTATCTATTTGGGCAGCATCGGGAAATTTTTCTATAAATTCAAGGTAGCCGTCTAATTTGTTTTGCTTTTCGTATTTACGAAATTCCAACTGGTTTCGAATATGTATAACATTATTATAGTACCTGAAATCAGGAAAGTTTTCAATGACTTGATAAGCAAGTTCAAGATTATTTTCTTCTCTTATGTATTTAATTAAATTGGCTTCAATAGCACCAACCGCCTGCATTATTTTTTTATTTACTGGCCAACTGCTCCTTCTCACTTCAGTATTAACGAAATATTCGGCAATTATCTCCTTTTCTTCCTGCGACATGTTTTTCAGATTTTTTTCTACCGTTTTTGCATATGTCCAGGCTTTTATTATATCATAAAGGGGAGAGTTTTTGTCTGCATAAATAACTGATAACCCAAAATCGGCAGCTGCACTGTTGCTTACAGCAGTATGTTCTTTATCAAAATATTCTTTTGCTTTTGAATATTCAAGTTTTTCAAGTTGTTTAAAACCTTTTTTAATATCTTGCCCATGTATCGTAAAAACTAAAAAATGACAACATATAAGTATAATACAAGTCTGTTTCATTTGAAATATATTTACGGTTTACGTTATTACCTTTTAATAAGTGTAAATTCAACCCTTCTGTTTTGTGCCCTTCCTTCTTCTGTAAAATTTGTGTCAATAGGCCTTGATTCTCCATACCCTACTGCATCCATTCTCATAGGATCTATTCCTTTACTAATAAGGTATTGAACCACCGCACGGGCTCTTCCTTCAGAAAGTCTTTGATTATAAGCTTCTGAGCCTTCACTATCTGTATGTCCTGATATTTCTATCTTTCTGATGTTATTCTCAAGCATAAATGAAGCTACCTTATCTAGTTCTGCATATGATACAGGTAGAAGGTCCGTTTTGTTAAATTCAAAAAAGATATTCTCAAGAACGATTGATGATCCTTCTTCAATATTTTTCAGTCCATCTTCAAATTTATCCACAATAATTTCGGGTTGTGTAAAAATAATAGTTCCAGTGGCTTTACAATTGTTTATATCTGATGCAATATATGTGTAGGTTCCTCCTGGCAGGTTTTTTAATTCAGCGCCCGCCATATTATTATTCCAATCTACTTTATAAGGAGGTTCTCCCCCGATCATAGCTATTTTAATATAACCATCGTTAACAATTCTTTTTACTTCCCCTGTAATAGGGTCTTGTCCCCCGGTGTAAGATGTATCTACAATCTGTGCTTCGAAATCATGCAATACGCAAGGGCAATTAATACAATTATCCAAAGGGCTAATTACAACTTCATCAAAGTAATAATAAGCATATGCTTTATTTCTAAGGTTTACTACATTTTTATCTGTTACTACATAGTTGGTATTTTCATAATCTTTAAAATTTCCAATAATAAAGAATTTTTCACCTCCTTTTGCTTCATAAACCCGGCATAATTGCTCCCAATTTTCCACATTATCAAGAAAAAGGCCTTCTGTAGTTGTTATTTGGGGTTTAATCTTAAGTGCATCTGTACCTTCCGTTTTTACTTCTCCATTTGAGAAATAAACACTTAACTGATCTACTGCAAGCCTTGAACCAGATGCCAGCCTGTAATAGAAAGTAACACAATATTTTTTGCCGGCTATCATCGGTTCTGATAATTCGCCCTGGATGTATTCTCTCCGGCTTTCTTCGGTTCCTGTGAGAATTGCTCCTACGTAGCCTTTACCTTCTTTAGGCTCACTGGTACCTGCAAAGTTTTGAGGTACACCCGCATCAGTTGATGCACATTTGTTAAAATAATCGGGAGCAGCATAAGTAGGATATGACCATCCGGGAACTAATTTATGTGACTGATTTTCAGGATTGTGTGATTTTGGGCATTCTTCATATCTCTCAAAACCTGGATTTAATACAAGGTTCCTTGATTGACAATTTACTTGTATTTGTTGTATAGCGAGAAATGAAAATGTAATTGTTGCAATAAAAACGGGGTTTCTACAATTCATGTTTAATGTTTTTTTTATAAAAATACAGAATTTCAGAAAATAATTTCAATTTTTATAGAAATAAGATGATGAAAATGTTTTTTCTGTTATGTGAAAATGTTGTTTGGGTATAAACATTCATCTATTGTATCAATTATAAATTGAATATAAAATTGTTGTATTTGTTATTATCAACGCATTAATATGATGTACTTGATTTATGTTTTTCATTATATCCTGAACAAGATTTGGATGAAGAAATCAAAAGATATATGACTGATATTGTTGGGATTTCCATTGGGTTAATGGTAGCTCACAAGTACTAAATAGTCTTTGCAAGAAAACGCCAAATACTGCGTTATTCTTGCCTTAAAAATAGTCATTTACAATCAGTAAACTCCTCATTTTCAATGCTTCGAAAGCCTT
>CAZWGG010000686.1:0-3180 GCA_964633305.1 uncultured Bacteroidales bacterium | reverse complement strand
GGTATATTTGGTATTGTAGCTTTGTTATTCATATACCTCTCTGCTTTGAGAAATGCATATTTGAATTATATAACAGGAAACAGCAAAGATAAATTCCTTTACCTGGCTTTGACTGGAAGTTTAATTGCATGCCTAATTCAAAACTTCTTTTCCGATCTTTTTGTTGCAAGTTTATTCATCCCTACAACATTAATTCTATATTTTTCATTTAAAAACAAAATAAAAGGTACCAGTAAAATAGTCACTATTAAATTATCTAATTATATAACCCATTGCTTATATGTAGTTCTTACTATTTGTTTAGTTGTATTTATATGTGCTTTTTCAATAAAAAAAACCGGTTCAAAAGAATACTTATGGATAGAAGCCGAAGATACCGATGAGATATATAATAATTTAGAAATCATAGAAGACAATGAAGCCTCTGGAAATAAAGCTATTACCTCAGCAACCAAAAGTCATGAAGTCAATTCATATGCAGTGTACAATGTAACAGCAAATAAAACCGACGAATATCAACTTTGGGCCAGATTATATGGAGATAATGCTTGTGGAAACTCATTTCTTGTTTCATTTGACAACTCAAATAGATTTGTTATTGGAAATGATGATTTGATGAGAACATGGCATTGGGTCAAAGGACCTGTTTTTGATTTTAAAAATGGTAAACATAAATTGTTGTTATGGAATGAAGAATATGGGGCCAGCATTGATAAGATTTTGTTAACTAGTGATAAATATTACATACCATCCCATACAGGTGAAAATTCAGATTATGAAGTCAATTTTGAAGAAATTATTCCAGATTTCTTCGTTTTTAAGAATAAAAAAACTTGGAAAAGAAAACTATTTAATACCGATCATAAATTATATCTCCCTTCAACCGATAATATATTTGATTATTTTATCATTAAAAAATCCGTTCCAAACATAAATTATTTCAAATCAGATTTTACATTTAATAAAACTAAACCAGTAAACTTGGTATTACTTTCTAATTATACGGATGACAATAATTACAATTTACTGGAAATAAATGATGATAAAATTATTTATCAGAAAAAAATGAATAATATTATCATTCTCAATTCATCTTCAAAAATCCCTGTTAAAGAACTGCTTAATGAAGATGCCACCAACCAAATTTCAATGATAAAAGAAGGTAACTTTTTTATTTTTAAACTTAACGGAATCACCATAAAAACAATCAAGGAGGATCAAAATTGTAACCAGATTGGTTTAGGGTCGCGAACAGGAGATATTTATTTTGATAACATATATTCAAAATCAGATTTATCACCTTCATTAGAATGTAATTTTTTTAGCGGCATATCAAAAGATTGGATAATAGCAGATGGTAGATGGAATTTACTTCAAGAACCTTTTTACAGAATTTCCGGGGAAAAAATAAACGAAAATCCTGCAATCTTTTTGAATGGTGATGAGTTTTGGAAAAACTATTCATTTAGTGCAACAGTTAAGGCCGAAAAACAAGGTATTGGTATAGCATTTAATGTTCAAAATAAAAATAATTATTACCTGTTTAAATGGGAAAATACTCATAATAATGGTGATATTAAATTAATAAAGGTTAAAAATGGAAAGGAAACAATTCTTTGTACTAAAAAAGCAAAGTTTAATCCGGAAGAATATTATAAAATACAAGCAGTTACATCAGATGGGTATATAGAAACCTTTATTAATGAAGAACAAATTTTCACGCTTAATGATAGTAGTTTTCTACGTGGAAAGATTGGTATATGGACTAATAGCATTGACAACAATAGCTATTTTGATGATATAAAAGTTCATCCTTATTCTTCTTATTCAGATTCAGTAAATATTTTTTCTTATGAATTTAATAACAGACTGGACATTTCCGAGGATTTAAGTGATTGGGAGGTGTCCGATGTGTTATCATCTGATCCCGATAGAATATTTACTCAAAAAGAATCTTTTGAGGAAAAGGTTATTTATAATAAAAAAATATTTACAGATAATATTAAAATTAATTTACGTCCCACATTTATTCCTTCAGATATCGATTTAGTTCTATATTTCAGAAGTATATCAAAAAAAGAATATTATAAGTTAACACTTGAGAATAATAAATTCCGATTTAAGTCAGATGAAAATAACATAGCGTCTAAAGATATTCATTCAAGAAATGGTGCATTAGAAATAATATATCAGGATAAGAAACAACATCTCGTAGTAAAATTAAATGAAGAAATAATACTTAATGTTCCAACAAAGAAAAAATTTAACAACTACAAATTAGGAATTGGATATGAAGGAATTGGCAGGTGGAAAATTGATTTTCCAACTATTATATTGACAACCAATGAATATCATGTAGATCAATTTTGAAAATATATTTCATAATTCTTGTTTATTAAAACTCATTAAATAATGATCTTAAATAATAAAATAACACGTTATTTACTTTTATCTGCAACATTTAGTTTACTTTTAATTTATGTTTTGAGTTGCAATAAAGAAGCCAATTACCCCAAACATAAGGAAAAAGAAATACTCAAAATTGGAGATGCCGGTTTCACCCAGTATGAGTTTGAAAAATATATAGAAAAGCTAACTTATAAGCAAAAAATTTCAAAAGATTCACTTACCGCTGAGATAGTATCAGCCTTGTATAAAAAAGCCTCGGTTATCTCATACCTTAAAAACATTAATTACAAATTAAATGAAGATGAATACAAAAGCTTGAATTACAAAAACAAACTCAGCTTAATTAAATTCGCTATAGAGAAAAAATATTCAAATATTAAGGTAAAAAAACATGAAATTCAAAGAGAGTATAATCGATCAAATAAAAAACAAGTTATTGTCGACTATATATGGTTACCTGTTAAAAACAAAGAACTAATTAATGAGTGTTATTCATTCTTAAATTCTGGAGGTAATGTAGTTAATATTATTAATTCAAAAACAGAAGTGTATCGAAAAATTTGTTATGACAATAATGGCATTGTAAAAAGAATAAACGTAAAGCCAGGTGTATTTTGTAATGCAATATCAAAGTTTATTTATAGAAGTAAAACAGGTGACGCAAAAATAATAAAGACTAGGAGTGGTTATCATATTATTAAAATTTTCTATATAAATTCAGATCCATTATTCATACCAAAAAAAAATGAGATTAAATTCAATTTAAAACTT
>CAZWGG010000685.1:0-3183 GCA_964633305.1 uncultured Bacteroidales bacterium | reverse complement strand
TTAGCAGAAGGATATTGAGAATTAAGATATTGCAACTTTTATATGCTTATTATAAAAGTTCTTGCACAAACCTCGATAAAATTGAGAAAGAATTGTTTCATAGTATCAATAAAACTTATGAATTATACCATTATCTTTTTCTGTTAATAATTGATATTGCTGATTATGCCCTTAATCGCATAGAATTAGCCAAACAAAAAAATTTCCCCACATACGAGGATATCCATCCAAATACCAAATTTATTGATAATGAGATTATAAACCAAATAAAGGTAAGCAAACAGCTTGCTAATTATCTAAAAGAGCATAAACTTAGCTGGGTTAAATATCCCGAACTAATAAAAAGTATCTACCAAAAAATAAAAGAAACAGATCATTATAAGGATTATATGAATAGCTCAAAGATATCTTATGATGAGGATAAACAGATATTATTTAAAATATATAAGGAAGATATTACTTCTAACGAAGATTTTTATCAATGCCTTGAGGAAGAGAGTATCTATTGGAATGATGAGATTGAATTTGTTATTAGCATTGTTGTAAAGACCATTAAACTTTTTAGAAAAAGTGAAAAGGAAGATGTGAAATTGTTTCCTTTATTTAAAAGTGAAGATGACATTAATTTTGTAAAAAGACTTTTCAGAAAGACAATTCTTAAAAAAGATGAATATATTGAACTTATAAAAAATTTTGCTAAAAACTGGGAACTTGAACGTATTGCATTTATGGATATGCTTATTCTTCAGTTGGCTATAGCCGAAGTAGTTGAATTCCCTTCAATACCCACAAAAGTTACATTTAATGAATATTTAGAAATTGCCAAATATTACAGTACCAATAAGAGTAGTATTTTCATTAATGGTGTCTTGGACAAAGTAGTACGAGCGTTAAAAGAGAATAATAAAATTAGAAAAGAAGGCAGGGGTTTAATTGGTGAAATATAAAGTTATTTGCGGTTCTGATAAATTTATAGTTAATTTGCAAACTTTGAATATTAACCTAATAAAAATATAAAAAATGATTGATTTAATAAATGCTATTCTTTATATGCCGCAAGAAGGAGGTAAATCTGGACAGGGCCAGTTTCTAATCATGATGCTATTGCTTTTTGTGGTTTTTTACTTTTTTATGATCCGTCCACAAGTAAGAAAACAAAAAGAACTTCGAAATTTTAGAGATAGCCTTAAAAAAGGAGATCGAGTTATTACAAACGGAGGCATATATGGTAAGATTAACAATATTAGTGAAAATATTGTTACTATTGACTGTGGAAATAATGTTTTGCTTAAAATTGATAAAAGCGCTTTGTTAAAAGACTCTAGCGATCTGGAGAAACAACAAAAATAGTATGGTATACGAAATTAAAGAGTTTAAGGTATATTTGTAATATACTTTAAATTCTTGTTAATTGGATAAAAGTTACAAATATTTAAGGAAAGTTATTGAATTTTTCGATCAACTGCCTATAATTTATAAAGTTTTTAGGGAGAAGTATCAACAGAAATTATTGATTTTTCTGTTCTTTTTGTTTTTAGCATTTGTTTTTTGGTTTTTTCGTGCTTTAAATGAACGGTATGAAGCAGAAATATTTTACCCTGTTCGATATACGAAACTACCTGAAAATAAGATATTAATTAATGAACTTCCAGATAAATTAAAACTGAGGGTTGAGGCAACCGGCAAGAAAATTCTAATGCATAAAATTTCTTTAAATATTAAAAGTTTACGATTTAATGTTGAATCTTTTTCTCTCCGCGAATCAGGTTCAAATTCTTTTTATATATTAACAAACCAGGTAAAAGATTTTATATCCGATGATTTGGAAGGCATTAAAATACTCGACATTTGGCCGGATACGTTAAGCTTTCATTTCACAGATGTTGTAACAAAAAAAGTAAAAGTAAAAGTTGTACTTCCCGATTTTAAAAATTTGCTGGCTAAACAATATGCCATTAACGGCCACATTTTTACTTTACCCGATAGTATAATAGTAACTGGCCCGGGTAATATTCTTGACACACTGAGTTTTGTCTACACAAAACCTATTATATTAAACACCTTAAGTGATTCTGTAGTTAAATCATATTCCCTGGAAAAGATTAAACAATTAGATTTTAATCTTTACAAAGTAAAGGTAGTTATTCCTGTCGATAAATTTACCGAATCAATTTTTTCGGCTCCCGTAGTTACATTGAATGTTCCTGATACATTAACATTAAAAACATTTCCAAATATTGTTAGAATCACATACCGTGTTACACTTAGTAAATATGACGATATTGATGCCACTCTTTTTAAACCTTTTGTTGACTTCAATGATATAGGCCAAACTTTTAGTTCGAAACTAAAAGTTGGTTTGGTTGATACGCCTAAATATGTTCATGCAATTAAAATCAATCCAGGAAGTGTAGAATTTTTAATAGAAAAATAATGTTAAAAGTTGGACTTACCGGTGGAATTGGGAGCGGTAAAACTATAGTATGTAATGTTTTTAAACAACTTGGAATACCCGTGTATCATGCGGATATTTATGCCAAGCTATTAGCTGACTGTGATGAAGAAATAAAAAGTAACCTTATAGCTCTCTTGGGTACTGATATATATTATGAAGATAGGTTAGACAGAAAAAAGTTATCACATATAATTTTTAATGATTCTTCGGTTCGACAAAAGGTTAATTCTATTGTACATCCGAAGGTTAGACAACATTTTAAAAAATGGATAAGCAATAATGGAAACAGTAAATATATTATCCAGGAAGCTGCAATACTTTTTGAAAGCGGCAGCTATAATTTTTTCGATAAGATCATCACGGTTACTGCTCCTGAAGAATTACGGATTAATCGTATTATTGAACGTGATGGTTCAACAGGAGATAAAATAATAAACATTATGAGAAGTCAAATGTCTGATGATGATAAAATAAAAAAGTCACATTATGTTATCGTGAATGATAATAAAAAATTAATAGTACCACAAATTTTAAAAATTCATAAAAAACTATTATCGTTGTAAAAATTTACACTATGGGAAAATTTGGTAAGTGGATAGGAGCCGGTTTAGGCTGGACTTTTGCCGGACCTTTAGGAGTAATTCTTGGATTTGCAATTGGTTCATTTATTGATTCAGCTGATATTGATGTATTAAGTCAAGGGAAAAAAACAACAACAGGTGATTTCA
>CAZWGG010000684.1:0-3184 GCA_964633305.1 uncultured Bacteroidales bacterium | reverse complement strand
TATTTAATACCTTCCAAAAACCAGTGCTTTAGCTTTTTAATTTTATTTTCAGTTACTTAGTAAATCTAAAATCGTTAACTTAGGCGAAGCTAATCCGTGTTCTTAAATCCTTAACTTAGCGACATTGAGGGTTCAACAGGGACAATATTCCCGGATTGAAAACGGCAAAGTAGAACCGTCTGTCTCCACATTAGATAAGCTCACCAAAGTATTTGAGGTTTCAATTTCAGAGTTTTTCAGAAGTAATGATATTGACGAAGAACTGAATATACCTTTACTTGAAAAGATTAAACTGATTGATAACCTTGGTAAAGATAAACAACAAGCTATTTTTAAAATGATTGACTTGGCTATAGCCAATAAACGTATGAAAGATAACTTACAAAATCTTTTAGCCAGCTAAACGTTTTCCTATAAAAACAAAAAACTTCCCTTCCTGGCCTTGCTTGTTGTTTAAGCAGGTATTCCATACCAATCGGGTAGGAGAAACGGGATTAATTCCCGTTTCGACCTCCCACACCACCGTACGTACGGTTCCGTATACGGCGGTTCCTCAGCCCACCCTCACTTTGAGGTAATAGTCCGAGAAGAATACATACCCTGCCTTTAATAAGGGTGTAATCCCATTTTGTGGTAATTCTATGCCGCCCACTCCAAGTATAAATTTGTTTTTATATTTATTGTGTAAAAATATGGGGAACGCACCAATATATTTTGCCCATTCAGAATGGTGACACAAACCATTCGGTATCGTTCAAAACTTAATAATTGTCTCCCCGCCAGTAGCGTCAATACAGTTAAAAACTTTTTATTAACCATCAGACATTTTATCGCCTCTTGTATTATGACTGATATGTATTGGTTCATTAATAACGCTCAATACGGGTTATAGACAGTAGGACAAGGCACAGCCGTCGGCCTTGTTTTAAGCTTGTCGCTTAATTCGAAAAGATAAATAATGGAAAGCTCATGTGCCCCTCCTGTATTGCTCCTTAACCCGGATATGGTAAAATCATAACTGTACCCCAGGGTAAACCTTTTATAGATATACCCGAAGTTAAAAATAATAGCATCGTATGTAGGATTTTTCTTTAAAACCGGTATTCCCCTGTACCATATACCAAAAAACACAGGGTTAAAAAAAGCTATTGTCCCTATATCAAACTGCGAAAAATACGCACTTTGCCTGTAATTATAAGCAACCGTAAAATGCTCTTCACGAGGTTTTATTAACCTGCTCCTGAAATGTATATTAGCCCCCCCGAAAAAATTGTAAGTAAGTGGTAACCTGTCATTGCTGTAGAAGGATTGGTTAGGCCGTAACAAATGATTTATTGTTATTCCAATCCAGAATTTATCGCCGTAAAATAAGACCGATGAAGTTAAATCGAACATATTGACCCTTTCTATTTCAGGCACAGATAAAGGTGTCGGGGAATTTGTTACCATTTGATCGGGCAGGAGTATCGCGCTATGATTAATGCCGTTATACGTATAAGAAAAATTGAATGAAGGCCTAAAATGATATTGATGTGATATAACAACATCATACGTATAAATTAACCCCAAACTTGTCATGTTATAATCTAATTCTCCTTTTTTATCAGTAATTAGCGAAACCCCTATTCCACTTTTTATTTTTGGCAGATATTGGTCATAAGAAAAGTTAAGGGTAACAAAAGAATTGGAAATTTCGGGCCATTGGTTACGATAATTCATAACAACCCGGCTTCCGTTTGTTGACCCGGCATAAGAAGGGGACAAATGCAGCGGGGATTGGTAAAACTGAGAGAATTGAACTTCCTGCGCCCTTACAAAGACAGTAAAAAAAATAAATGCCGCTATTGTACATATTTTTTTCATGGTTATAAGTTACTGTTATGAATTAACGTTACTGTTCCTGTTTGAACAAATTTGCGCCCGGTTGAAAACCTTCCGGACACTTTCCACACATACACATCCTGTTTGCACAGTTTTCCGTTATAATAGCCATCCCAGCCTGTTTCTATCACATCGCTTGAAAATAACCTTTCGCCCCAGCGATTATAAATTTCCAGGTGATACTCCGACACCCCTTCATGAACAGGAGGATAGAAAACGGTATTTTTCAGGTCTCCGCCTCCTACCCCTCCTCCCGGGCCGCTTAACATGGGAGTAAAAGCATTTGGAAACTGAATTTTTCCGGCCGGTCTAGTCTCCAGCACATTTTCCTTTCTTACTGTATCCGAGCAATTATCGGGCGAACGTACAACAAGTGTTATTGGATAATTGTCAACTTCCACGTAATAATGAGTGGGTGCTATCTCCTGCGAAGTTGTATTATCTCCGAAATCCCAGAAATATTCACAATCAGGGTCCTGATACAAAGGACTTAACAAAACCGGGTCATCGGGAACTATTACTACCTCGGGAATAATATCGAAATTGGCCTGGGGTTTGTTGAGGATTTCTACAATAGTATCTTCTGAAAGACGGTTCCCCTTGAGATCAGTTGCAAACAGCCGTACAGTAAGTAAACCCCGGTCGTAATACGTGTGTTCGGGATTAGTATGATTAGAAAATGTCCCATCGCCAAAGTCCCACGTATAGGAGGTTGTGTCGGTATACCCGGAAAGATTGGTAAATTTTATTGTGAGGGGCGGACAGCCTGAAAGTGTATCTACTTCAAAGTCTATTATACCATCTGGCTTTTGATGTAAAGTTATCTCCATCAACGTGGAATCAGAACATAAAAATCTATTTTCGGTAATAAGTTGAATCGTCAATATTGTGTCTTGCAAAGGAAAAATTGAATAATAATGTGATACATCATATTCACTTGTCTCCAGTGTAACGCCATCCCCAAAGTTCCACGTGTATAATGCCCCTTCTTCTGGTGGGGCATAAAGATAAATTTCAGAATGAAAATAAATGTCGCTTGTATCTGCAATAAAATCTGTCCTAGGTTTTGGATTTAGTGTTATATAGGTGCTTTCCGAAGTATCGCTGCAGCTATTGTCAGAGGTAGCCACCATGAAGGCCTCATAATGCTTGAAATAAGGGTTGTTGTTTTCGTATATATGTACAACTGAGTCGCCCTTCCCGGAAGTTTGATCACCAAAGTGCCAGGTAACATCCGAAGCCCCGAAAGAAGTATTTAAAAAGGATACATGGACTGGTGAACAATGGGGAACATCTTTCACAT
>CAZWGG010000683.1:1637-3188 GCA_964633305.1 uncultured Bacteroidales bacterium | reverse complement strand
TATACCTTTTACGCTATAAACCACATCAAATTCCTCTTGAACATAAAAACATATTTCCACTCGACGCCACCAGTAATTGAGAAATTTAAAAATGAAGCCTGTCTTTTAAATTTTTTAACCCGCTTTTGCTAACCTTAATATTTATACCACTTTTTAATTTAGCTACATAATTTTCTTTCCCATAAGGTTCTAATTGTATTACCTGGTCAATTTTTATAATATAGGAACGATGCACACGTATAAAAGTCGAGGGGTCCAAATTTTCTTCAAAAAATTTCATGGTAATCTGTTTCAAGTGTTTTCCCTCATCGGTATAAAGCATTACATAATCATCCTGTGCTTCAAAATAATTTATTTTTTCAACTGGAATTACTTTTATTTTACTGCCACTCTTAACTACAACACGTTCCAATCTGTCTGTAAGAGGCTGTTGGATCAATTGTTTCACATGATTCTTTTTTGTTTCCTTCTTAGAAATTCTCTCAATAGCTTTTTCAATGGCTAAGTGCAACCTTTCCTTCGTATAGGGTTTTAATAAATAATCAACAGCATTTAACTCAAAAGCTTTTATTGCAAAATGATTATGAGCCGTAATAAAAATTACTTCAGGAATATCATCAAGTAACTCAAGCATTTCAAATCCATTAAGTTTTGGCATTTGTATATCAAGAAATATCAAATCAGGATTTAATTCCTGGATAGCTTTGATCCCCTCAAATCCATTGCTGCACTCACCAATAATATCTATTTCATCTAAATTATCAATATAATTTTTAACCAGTATCCTGGCTAATTCTTCGTCGTCAATTAGTAAGGCTTTAATCCGATTTTCCATAATTGGATGATTTAATTATTCATTTTTCTGCAAATTTCATTAAACAATCCCTGCAAAGACAATCGGTATAATTCTCCATAATCTTAAGCATTTCTTTCCTGTGTACCTCGAAATTTTCACACCAACAATCTTGTTCACCAAAACATTCGAAAGCATTTCCACAACGCGGACATTTTTTTAAGGTTTCTTTTTTCATTTTATCTTGTCAATGTTATACTAACACAATCCATAATACCTCCCATAGGAGGGTTTAATTTAGAAATTTTAATTGTAATAGATTCAACATCTGAAAATTTCTCATAAATAGCATTTATAATCCTTGAACCAATATTTTCAAGAAGATGTGATTTTTTTTTCATCTCAGCTTTAACAATTTCATAAACAATCCGGTAATTAATCGTATCTTCAAGCTTGTCAGAATTAGCAGGTTTTTCCAAGTCAGTCTTAATAGTTAAACTTACCCTGAATTTATTTCCCATAGTTTGCTCTTCTATAAAATGCCCGTGATAAGCATAAAACTCCATATTTTCAAGATGTATAAACCCCATATACAATATTTTAATTCAATATTTTTTCAAGCTTAAATAGTATCCGTAAGTGAACTCAATAATCTCATATTTGTAGTTTTCTTATAAACACTAAATAATAATAATTTGTACAAAGCTTATAAAAAAATTGCATATGAAAAAAAGATAATTTTGAATCTTAATTTATTT
>CAZWGG010000683.1:0-1627 GCA_964633305.1 uncultured Bacteroidales bacterium | reverse complement strand
GTGAGCTAATAAAACATTGATTTTTTTAACGAGATAATTATTTAAAGTTACTTTATGGAAAATAAAAAGCCGTTAAATTTCATTGAGGAAATAATTGAAAATGATTTAAAAACAGGAAAACATACGGGGAATATCTTAACCCGTTTCCCTCCTGAGCCCAATGGTTATTTGCATATTGGCCATGCTAAATCTATTTGTTTGAATTTCGGACTTGCAAAAAAATATAATGGGAAATGCAACCTACGATTTGATGATACTAACCCTGTAAAAGAAGAAGTTGAATATGTGGATTCTATAAAAGAAGACATTAAATGGTTAGGATTTGATTGGGAAAACAGGGAATTCTATGCGTCTGACTATTTTGATCGGTTGTACGAATGGGCAATACTGTTAATTAAAAAAGGCATGGCCTATGTTGATGACTGTAGTGCAGATGAAGTTGCAGCCAGCAGGGGTACACCAACACAACCAGGTAAAGAAAGCCCATTCAGGAAACGCACTATTGAGGAAAACCTCGACCTGTTAAACCGTATGAAAAAAGGTGAATTTAGTGATGGAACAAAAGTATTACGTGCAAAAATTGATATGGCTTCGCCCAATATGCACATGCGCGATCCGGTTATGTACAGGATAAAACACGCACATCATCATAGAACAGGGGACAAATGGTGCATATACCCTATGTATGATTTTGCGCATGGACAATCTGATTTTATTGAAAGCATAACACACTCATTTTGTACACTCGAATTCGAAGTCCACCGTCCGTTATACGACTGGTTTCTTGATAACATTATTGATGATGAAAAAATTAATAATAGCCGAACCAGGCAATATGAATTTGCCCGGCTCAACCTCAACTATACGGTAATGAGCAAGCGTATGCTGCTTAAATTAGTTAAAGAAAAATTTGTTGATGGTTGGGACGATCCACGCATGCCCACTATTTCTGGACTTAGAAGAAGGGGATATACACCCGAATCGATCAAAAATTTTGTTGAAACAGTGGGAGTGGCAAAACGGGAAAATGTTATTGATATAGGATTGTTGGAATTTTATATTCGCGAGGATATGAATAAACGGGCACAACGAATTATGGGTGTTCTTAATCCGCTAAAGGTTGTTATTGAAAATTATCCAGATGGACAAACTGAGGAACTTGAAGCAATAAATAATCCTGAGGATGAAAGCATGGGAACCCGAAAAGTAACCTTTGCAAAAGAAATTTACATTGAACGTGATGATTTTATGGAAAATCCTCCAAAAAAATTCTTTAGGTTATTCCCTGGAAATGAAGTAAGGCTACGTTATGCATATTTTATAAAATGTACCCAAGTTATTAAAAATAAATCAGGAGAAATTATTGAACTCCGTTGTACGTATGACCCTGATTCAAAAGGAGGTAAATCACCTGATGGAAGAAAAGTGAAAAGTACCATTCATTGGGTTTCGGTAAAACACTCTCTAAAAGCTGAAATAAAACTATATGACAGGTTATTTGTTAAAGAAAATCCTGCGGAGGCAGAAGAAGGACAAAGCTTTATTGACAACCTGAACCCCGGTTCTCTTAAAACTGTTGACGGGTACGTTGAGCCCTACGTATTAAAAGCAAAACATCTTACTCATT
>CAZWGG010000682.1:0-3190 GCA_964633305.1 uncultured Bacteroidales bacterium | reverse complement strand
ATAGGATTTTTCCCCCTCGTATTTTCCCCAATATTCTTTGTTATTTCCAGGAGGGACAACTTGCTATATTTTGCTATTTCACTTATTTTGTTATCAATAAGTTTAATATATTCTATCCATTTAACATTCTGTGGTATTTTAATTCTAAAAGGGATTTCATTCAAAAAACATCCAAAAATTTTCTCTCCGTCTTCTTTATCAGGTCTGCTATGAGAAAGTAATCCGGTTACAATATCATTTTCATAGGTAAACATGCTCAATGCATAGACATATGCAGCAAAGCATATATTTTTCACAGAGGTATTGTTTATTTTTGCAAACTTTTCTATATCATTAACAAAATCGTTTAAATCAACATAATAACTTTTTATTTTACTTTCATCTTTCAATTTTTTATTATCGTTCCTTGGAAATTCCAATCGTTTATAATTTTGCAATTCATTTATCCAATAATTCTTTAGCTGCTTATTCTTTTTTGCCATGATCTGCTCAATTACATAGTCTTTATATGAGCATTTCAATTTGATTGGCCTGTAACCAGGTTCCGATTTTAATTTTATATAAGTATTGTTTAGTTCTGTTACCAAAGAAGCAAAACTCCAGCCATCTTGAATAGCATGATGGGAAATCCAGATAAAGCATATAAGATCTTTTTCAAGCTTAAAAGTTTTAATTTTCCATAATGGCAACATGGTGTTTATGTCAAATCCGGTGGCCCGTTCCTGTTTCAATAATTGATTTATGTAATCTTCTTTTTCCAGTTTAGATAGATGGGACAAGTCTTGGTATATAATATCCGGATCAATTTTCTTATAAACAATTTGAACAGGTTCTTCAAATTCATTAATACAAAAACCGGAACGTAATACCAAATGTTTTTCAATTAACAATTCAAATGCATATTTGAAAAGCTTAAATTCAAATTCTTTATCCTGGAAAAAAATAGCGAGCTGGTTATAATAAATAACGTTTTCAGTGTCCTTCTGATATTCGAATATCATTCCTAACTGAATGTCGCTCATAGGGAAAACGTCCTCTATATTTTCTTTATTATCAATTAATTTCATTAGGTATACATATTAACGTTATCCATACGAATAATAAAGGAAGAGGGGAATTATTGAAAATCAAAATTTGTCTTTTTAGCGTAATCAATTATATGTTAATTTTTATTTTGCCATACTATGGCACTATGCCAGGGACACTTTATCTCCTGCACTATTTCTAACCAATCGTATGATTTGAATAAGTCAATTACATGGATATAATTCCAGTAAATAATTTTTATTTTCCTGGGATACCGGATTGTGCTTTTCTTTATTTTGTCTATAACTTCTTCAAACGTTTTAGTACCGAATGGATTAAACATTAGAAACATAGTTATTTTATCAAATTGAAATTTTGTAACATCTGAAACATAAAAATCCACGTTACAGTTTAGTTTACGCCTTACTTTATCACGATTCTTATTCGCAGCATCAATTAGTTCTTTTATAAAATCAATACCAATTATTCTGTAGGGTTTATAAAACATGGCAAACATTAAAGCCATTCTTCCTGTTCCACAACCTAAATCGATAATAGTGTCGCCGGAGTTAATAGAAATCTTTTTAAAAACAGTAAATAAATCACTATAGAATAAAGGTTCGTAATGAATATTGTCTTTATTTATACTCTTAAATTGTTTTTGATTATATTTTTTTGTTGAACTGCTTTTAATTCCAAAGTATACATCGTATATCAAGTCTTTAATTATTAGTTTTATTACCAATAATTTCTTGGATGTTTTCATTTTTAGAGGGGACTTTTTATGTGATTTACTTTAAAATATAATTTCTATTATAGTTGCAAAACTTTACAATGATTGATAATGATACATAGTTGATTATCAATAAAGCTTATTCAACTCTTCTTATTGAGTTATACTTGAAATAAATTTGTTTTTTATATCCTCAAGTTCTGCAGTAACTTCTGCTGTTTCTTCTTGCACGGTTTCTTCAAGATTATTATCTACAAATACAGCTAATTTTTCTATGGTTTCGTTTTGAAAAATATCAGGAACTTTCAGTCGCACATTAAATTCTCTTCGCACTGCACTTATCAGGCTAATACTTTTTATTGAATCACCTCCAATACTATAAAAATTCTGTTTAACACTTATTTTGTCACCTCCCAAGATATCATTCCATATTTTTGTAAGTTTCGTTTCAATTTCATTTTTTGGAGGAGAATAGTCTTCGTCGAAATGTAAATACAGATCTTTTAAAAGTTTACGATTGACTTTATTATTAACCGTTAACGGTAATTTTTCCAGTTGGATGAACCGGTCGGGAAACATATATTGGGGCAATTCATTCATTAAAAAGGTAATGATCGGGTTACGCTCCAGGTTTTTTCCCGAAACTAAAAATGCACATAGCTCAGTATTTCCATCAATTGTATCTTTTGCAATCACTATGGCTTCTTTAATATCTCTCATTTTCAACAGGCTATTTTCAATCTCTGTTAACTCAATACGTAACCCTCTTATCTTTATCTGATTATCATTTCTTCCTATAAAATCGATATTCCCGTCTGGCATCCATCTGGCAATATCTCCGGTTTTATATATCTTATTGCCTTCTATGAAAGGATCAGCAATAAACTTTTTCTCTGTCAATGCTTCTTTATTCATATACCCTTCGGCAACCCCATCTCCCCCGATGCACAATTCGCCATTTACTCCAATAGGACAGATATTATTTTTACTATCTAGAATATAAATTTGAGTGTTGGCAATAGGTTTACCTATATTAAGCGACATTTCCCCTGACACTTCTTTTACTGTTGACCAAACTGTTGTTTCAGTAGGACCATACATATTAAAAATACGTGTATTTAGGTATGTTTTTACCTTATCAAGTAATGCACCGTGTAAAATTTCTCCTCCTATCAACAAGTATTTTAATGTTTTGAAGTATTCCGACACCTTTTCATGAGCTACTAATTCCTGGATCATATAGGGAGTACACTGGAACATTGTGATGCAATATTTCTGGAAATGTTGATACGTTTCTTCTCCTAAAGCTTGTGACCTGGGATCGCCAATTACCACTTTAGCCCCATTTGCAATAGGAAATAGCATTTCTAAGATGAAAATATCGAACGAGATGGTGATTAAAGATAAAACACTGTCTTTTATCGAAATTTC
>CAZWGG010000681.1:0-3190 GCA_964633305.1 uncultured Bacteroidales bacterium | reverse complement strand
TTAAAAAATGTAGCATAGGTCTTAAAAATTTGTCTACTTTTTTGTTGCAATTCCACGAAATCTTTGTACTAAATTCTGCAACAATATTTTTGCCTACCGCACGGGAATAATTCTTACACTCAATTATACCCAAAAGCTTACTGTCTGCTATTTCAAACTCAAATGCTATATCTACTTCATACAGATTACTGTCAATACCTTTAATCCGGTTCCTGTGGGAAAATTTAAAATTTTTAATAGGCCAGTCCTTCGCCACATTCTGCGAAAATACCTTCCTTACCATTAATTCATATTCCTTTGCTTTGTCTTCTTTCATTAAAGACTTTTAATTTTGAACTTACCTAAAGATATTAAATTTATAATTTCGTTTTCATCACCTTTCTTGCTAAAAATATGAGTGAATTGAAAAAAATTTCTGATGAAAAATAAAATTGGAGTGCAAGATAAAAATCTAAAAAAGATGGCAATACAATCAAATCGATATGCATTTATTGCGGAACATCGTGGAGGACCTCTTACAAAGGAGAATCATCGTAAGTTAATTAAGTGGGCAAGAGAATGCACTGAACATGTATTATTCCTTATTGACAAAGACATCGATGAGAGACTAATATATGCTTTAGATGTAGCAAGAAAGTGGGAGAATGATAATGTCCCAACAGGTGTTGCCATGAAAGCTTCATTGGGGGCACATGCAGTGGCAAGACAAGTAGAAAATCCGGTTTATAAGGCAGTCGCCCGGTCTGTTGGACAAGCGGTTGCAACTGCACACATGGCAGACCACTCACTTGGGGGAGCATTTTATGCACTTAAAGCTATAAAGCTTGCAAAACGGGATATAGAAAATGAAAGAGATTGGCAAAACAAGAAATTAGGTGAATTGCCATCTGAAATTATTGAAATAGTCCACACAATGTGGATAAAGAAAGAGTTAGACAAAAGAATATAAAACAACGAATCATTAAGAAGGCTTAATTCCTGCCAGCAGACAGCAGAACATACTTTCTTACCATTTTAACGAATATCTCCAGGTCAAGTGGTTTCGAAATATACTCGTTGAATCCGGCCTTCAGGCATTGCTGTTTCATGTTGTCATGCACATAGGCGGTCTGGGCAATCACAGCTATAGAAGGATTCAACTCCCTGGTCGCCCTGAGAATCCCAAACCCGTCCAACCCCGGGACTCTTATCTCAGTAATTAAACAGTCGATATGAGGATTTTCCCTGAATAGCCGGATTGCTTCCAAACCGCATCTGGCACTCACTGTTGCAATTCCATGTTCGGATAATACTTCTGAAACAAGCAAATAACTTGTTAAATCCGGATCCACTAATAAGATTTTTTTCTTCCCTGAATAGAAATTTTCAGGTTCTTCAAACATTGCTATATAATTGGTTTGTTCTCTGTACATATTTCTTTTTATTGCAAATATAATAAAAAGCCTTTATTAAATGGTATTTAATTAACGGTAATAAATGTGCGGTTTTCTTTATTTTTTTGTATATGGCAAAACAAAAATTACAATTTAAAGAAGAAGACCTCAAAAAGCTTGGAGAGAGAATTCGGTCATTAAGGATAAAGAAAGGATACAGCAATTACGAAAATTTTGCTTTTGAACACGATATTGCCCGTGCCCAGTATGGCAAATACGAAAAGGGCGAAGATTTAAGATATTCCAGTTTATTGCGGGTTATAAGGGCGCTTGGAGTTACTCCTAAAGAGTTTTTTTCGGAAGGGTTTGATTAACTTTTTGTTTCAATTTTAAAAAATTACTATGGCTTGGGTGGAAATACTTCACGAAGTACCTAATAATATTGAATCGGGCGAGTGGGTTCTATGCTTTCAGGAATGTATTTATCATTACGATGACAATACAACAGAAGATGGTTTTAGGTTTATTTGGAGAAGACCAGATGGCAGTTTGCAGGCTGCACGTGGCCAAGCAAGGATTCCAGATTCTCAGTCTTTATATGAATTGATTGATGCAGCAATTCAAAATGGCTGGTTTACTGGACGTAATATGTAATATTGAATTGTACCATTTTGTTTTTTTGTAAATATTTTAATCATCAGCTTACTGGAGTAATTCCATTTTCTTTCATCCAGTGAATTGCTTTTTTAGCAGAATCTTCACTAAATTTCTTTTTTTCTTCGGACCAACTATATAAAAGCGAAAGCAATGTAGCTTCATTTACTATTTGTCTATTTCCAATCAATTCCATCCAACATGCATAAAGTGTTGCTATTAGTTCTACTTTATCCGTTTTTTCTTTCCTGAAGGTATCAATAAACCATTGAATCTTTTCTTCTATTGTGGCAAAATAATGTTTGTAGTACTTTTTATGTCCATCAAAGTTCTCTAAAGGAACAAATACATATTTTATAATAGAACCTGATTTTTCTTTTTTTACTTCAAACCACTTTTGCCTTTTCATTTCATAATCAATACTATGCATAAATTTATTGTCGTAAGGGCCTGCTGCTTGTTTCGAATATTGATAACTAATATTCATACCTTTAATATTTTCACATAGAAACATCAATTTTTGAAATTTTACATGTCCAAATGTTGGTTCTTTATATAGTTGCGACGCGATCTCCGCAGCAAGTACAGCCCTTTTAAAATAAGTTTTTTTATTACTTTCAAAACTTAATTTTTGTGAAGTAACTTTCTTATTTTGTTCAGAACATTTTATTAGCTTATCTGGATTTATTTTATAATCCTTCAATTCGTAATCTTCGTCTGAATACAACTTATTAAATGTATCCAATTCTTCCTCAGTTCTTGGAAAGAGAAATCCGGTGGACGCCAAGACATGGTCTATTTTGCTTTGGTCAATATCTTTTCTTTTTGCTGCCATAATTCAGTGTATTCATTTATTTTACTAATTACTTCGAATCTATAAAATCGAATAGTATCTTGAGTAATACCAAGTTTTTCACGCAGTTCAGATAGTAATTTTCTGGGTAATTTATATCCGTTCTTCTCGTGTTGGAGGTAAGTCAGGTAGATTGCTCTATGTTTCCAGGAAAACGTCGCTAATGCTTTATTAATTATAAGGAATCTTGATTTATTAATCTCTATATGCTCATCTGGAATAGGAATTTCATATATAATTTCTTCATATCCATCGTAGGGGGATACATTTATTCCATTTCTTTCGTTGTACAAATCATAGAAACAATTTT
>CAZWGG010000680.1:0-3195 GCA_964633305.1 uncultured Bacteroidales bacterium | reverse complement strand
GCTAAAAGAAAATCCAAGGATGATTTCTTATATGCTTAAAGCTTTAATAAAAAGAGAGTAAATTCTGGTAGGTTTATGATGTAGATGTATTATCTTCTGTTTGGACGAGGATTAATACTTTGTTTAAGTAGTGATCTTTTAAATTGAATTTCTTCAATGAAAATCTTAACCACTTTTTTATCAGGGAGGAATTCCCTGAATTTTTTTGTATATAGTTCCATAAGTCGGGTTTCCCTTTTTTGGAACTCAACAAATTTATTTATGATTTCTCCTGTTTCTTTCTCATTGAGTTTATTTTCGTTTCGATTTTAAAAAGCCTAACGCTTCATTTGTAGCAATCCTGTAAAGCCAAGTGTAAAGACCTGAAGCTTTGCGGAAAAACTCCAAACCTTTCCATGCTTTTAAAAAAATATTTTGCAAAACATCATCAGTATCAGTATGATCAATAAGAATTCTTCTTATATGCCAGTATAACCTCTCCTGATATTTTCTTACTATTAAATTAAAAGCATAATCTTTTCTATCGCTATTCCTGAAAAGTTTAAGAAGCTCTTTGTCTTTATAACTATAAGACTTATCAACCATTTAGCTTTTGTTTCAGACATGAAACACTAGTTTGACTAATTTAATAAAGAAAGGTTTAATTTACACAACAAATAATATTTTATATGGGTAGGTTTTAATATAACTGAAGTGCTTCCGAACTTCCCGAATTGATTGTTATAGTTTTGTTTATCGTGTATAATGTTTGTTTTGCATTTTGCGCCCTGAAAACTACCCTGTAATCTCCGGGTTGTAAAAGAATAGATTCTACTTTTATTTTTGGATTAATATTACAAACCCATTCCTCATCTTTATTGCTTTTCCTAAGATATATACTGCCATATCCTGTTGAGGATTTAAGTAAGGTAAGAATTCCCGGACGTGCTATTTCAATACTAGAAGTATAATTTTGGTTCACTTCAGCATCTTTTATATAAATCCTTGGTAACACAGGAATTTCAATATCATATTTTCCAACAATATATTTTTCTTCATCATACATCTTCTGTATATTCAAAGTATTGAGGTCTCCTGCTTTTCTTATAATACATTGTTGATCGCGGTATTGGTGCCCTCCTTTTGTTGTAATAACTAATGTTCCCTGTGGTACATCCGCCGCAATAATGGTATGTTTACCCACTGTAAGTTTAACATTTTCAACATAAACCGGAGGAATGGTATTAACCTTAACATCGTATGTTACCAGGTGATCTAATACCAGCGTATCTGGGACACCTCTGTGATTCATAGTATGAATATAGTTGTACATTATTTTTTTTGAAAAGTGGTCGTAAAATGTCATATTAACATCTGTTTCAGTGGGATTTCCATTAATATCAAGTAAATTTACTTGTGCGGTGGTTGCATTAAGTGCCTGCGAAATAACAACCTCCATGACTTCTCCAAATTTTTCTTCTTCTACCGCATTGTAATAATGTCCAATACAATCAAAAGTTTCTTTAAAGCCTTCGTCTATCCCAATACCTATTACAAAAGGTTTTAAAACTATGCCTTGTTTCTGCAAGTTATACGATACTTCACATGGATCGCCATCGCAGGCCTCAATACCGTCAGTGATAAGTATAATTATATTACGGCAATTTTCACATTCATCAGGAAAATCTTTGGCCCCAAGCTCAAGTGAATGAGCAATAGGCGTTGTACCTTTTGGAATAATGAAACGCAGTTTTTGCCTGATTTTTGGTGCATTGTTCGGACTAAATGGCACCTCAAGTCTTGTATCATCACAGTTTTGAGGAGGCACAGGACTTTGATGGCCATAAAGCCGTAACGCCATTTTAACATTATCGAGTTGTTCGAGACTATCGATTATATCAATTAGTACTTTTCTGGCAATATCAATTTTTTTGTTTTTTTCCCAATATCCTAGCATGCTTTGTGAAGCATCGAATATGAATAATATTCGTGTATCTGGAGGTTGATATTTTAGTTTTTGTGAAAAAACAGAAATAAATGATGAAAAAATAATTATATAAATTAACGTTATTTTGAAAAGCTTCATGTTCTTAAATTGTAATATGATACATTAAGGGATTATAAATCAAAAACTTAATATATACAGAACGCACGTTTTTTTAACTCTCAATTATACTTAATATTAATATAACGTTAAAATATAGCTGTTGAGTATAAACAAAAAATAAAATGCGTAAAGAATTTAAACATTTTTACGCATTTTATAAACAAAATTATTCTTCTTTTCGTTGGAATTTAACAAAATTAAATTGAGTTCGTTTTAGTAAATCTTTTAAAGTTTCTCCTGTTTCAAGATTATCAACATCTCCCTCTTCGTAAAACCAATTGATTTTTACTTCTCTAATTATAGAATTTGTATCTATTATTTTGAGTATATTAACAATTCTATTTGCTGAAGCCGAGTTAATATACTCTAAATTTAAGTCAAATTCTATTTCTTCAGCCTTTAGTTGTTTTATCCAATCAACTAAAGGATCATAAAACTCGGATGCATTTTCCGGGTAAGAACTACCAATAAGACTTAATTTTCCAATAGCATAAAAGGCCACACAAGGAGTTTTCTTCGTCGGTTCAATAATCAAATCTTCCATAATATAAATTCAAACTAAGATACAAAAGCCATTTTATTCTCAACAATGATTTCAATCATAATTGTCCTAAAAATAATTTAAAACATATATCTTGAAATTCGGTCAATTAGAAACAAAATAATGTAAAGATTCTAAAAATATTTGTATTTACAACAATACAATATAAAAAATATTATTATTTTTCGAATTCTTGAAGATATTTTTGAACCTGGAGGAATACATTTTTGGCAGTAAATCCAAATTTTTCGTCCAGAACTTTGTATGGTGCCGAATAACCAAAATGATCAACGCCTATTACTTTACCCTCTGTGCCAACCAGTCCTTTAAGTGTTACAGGTAGTCCTGCCGTTAATCCCAGACAAGGTATTCCGGTTGGTATAACCTTTTCTTGGTAGCTTTTATCCTGTTGTCTGAATAATCCTTCAGATATAGCAGAAACAACCTGAACCTTTAATTCTTTTTGTTGTACTAGTTTTTCTGCTCCGGCAATCATTGTCGATACTTCCGAACCGTTTGCAACCAAAACAATATCAGGATCACCATTCGGTTCCAACACTATATATGC
>CAZWGG010000679.1:0-3215 GCA_964633305.1 uncultured Bacteroidales bacterium | reverse complement strand
GTAGAATTTGACAATGACCAGAGCTATTCGGATGTAGTTTTAGATTATATCTTGGTAAACGGGGAAATCCGTCAGGCAGAAGATCAGTCGTATAACACGGCAGCCTACGACTACGGCGAATGTGGCGGGGGGTCTTTTACCGAATGGATGCACTGTAACGGTCTGATAGGGTTTGGTGATGCAAATATTTTAGGAGGTGGCGCTTCCGACTGGAGCGATACGCTTATTTTTACGGTCTACTCTTCTGAATACGCACAGGATGATATTAACACGTTATTGAGAATAGATCAATTCAACGATACCCAGGATAACCTGGACTGGATAAACAATCCCGATCCCGGAACATGGGAAGGCGTTACCTGGACCGCTGTTCCCCAAAAACATGTACTTAAACTTAACATTGGTAATAAACTATTAAGCGGGGATATGTACGCGGGAGGGCTGCCGGCTATGGAGTACCTGAGCGTTGGAGGTAACTACATCACTTCACTGGATATAAACGGATCTTCTGCGCTTACCACATTATACTGCAGCTTTGGCCGTTTAACAAAACTTGATCTGTCCACCCAATACAATCTGACTGAATTTTCGGGTAAGTTCAACTTACTTCAGGAAATAAATTTCGGAGACATTGATCAATTAGTTGAAGCTACTCTATTAAGTAACCAGCTAACCTTTGTCAACCTGGACAACATGGTTAATCTTGAATTACTCGATATTCAGGATAATTATCTTACTGATATCGATATAAATGGCTGTTCCAGTTTAGTACGGTTGTATTGTAAGAACAACGATATTACCAACCTGGAGGTATCGGGTCTATCTAACCTGGAAGGGATCGACTGTGAAGCAAATCACCTGACAAGTGTGGAACTCTCTAACCTCCCGACGATAAGGCATTTGACATTTTCGTTCAATAAACTGACCAGTATTACCGGATTAAACGACTTTACCACATTATGGAATTTGGATGTTAACAATAATAACTTCACAAATCTTAATGTAAATAACCTGACAAGTCTGATAAGACTTTATGCGAATAACAATGCTTTAACTTCTTTTAGTGGGCTTAGTGATCTGACAAGTCTGACAAACCTTTCCGTGGATAACAATGCTTTAGTTTCCATTAACGGGCTTAACGATCTGACAAGCTTGGAATATTTATATATTTCCGAAAATAATTTGACTAGTCTTGATTTATCTGACCTTGCCAGTCTTAGATACGTTTATGCCTATTTTAATGAGCTAAATTCGATTACGCTTCCATCTCCATCTTCGTTACAATATTTAGATGTGTGGGGCAACAACTTAACCGAATTAAACCTTATTGGGCAAGATGCACTCGAGACACTTATTGCCGATGACAATAAACTAAAAAGATTTATTATTTCAGGGACACGGGTATTAACCGGAAATGGGGTTGGCGTATCTATGAACAACTTGCCATTTACAGAGCTGATTAAGGTGTCAGATGCAGCCGTTCTTAGGATGGACCCGATGAATGAAGTTTTCGACCCTGTTACTTCTATGACCGATGTGACCATTGACTATTCATCCCAGGCAATAGTAGAAGGACAAACGACTACGTTCAGGTGGTATAAGAATACTCAATTCGTTACTTCCAATACCACAGGTACGTTTACCACCACGGGTGAGGGGATCTACTACTGTGAGATGGAGAATGGTCATTTCCCTGATTTTATGCTTACATCGGCCACAACAACCATAGGAAATCCATCCCTTTGTGATATAACCGTTCCGGATGCTTCTCCCTTACCCAGTCTAAATACTACTTACAGCCATATGTACGTGGTGGGCAGCGGTCCCGATCTGGGTAATGTAAGTATGTTCACCATTAACTGGTCGCTGGAGAACAACGGACTATGGGATATATCCTACCATACCAGCAACGGAATTCCTAACTGGTATGTAAGCCTTATGGGCAGGGTTACCCAAACGTTTGCTTTATCAAATCCGGACATGACGATTTCCGGAAGCGGCATCAGCGGACTTGACGGTAATTACTGGGTAACGATGGATGGAGATGACTTTGTAATGGCTGCAAAATCGGGTACCTATGCCATCTACTGCAGCAACTCGTCAACACAGCCATGTACGGTGTTAAAATCGGTTAAACCCACGGACACTGCGGAAGACAATTCATTCGTAAGTATATATCCAAATCCCAGTTCGGGCGAAGTTTCAATAGAATTTGAAGAAGCTAAGCAAGACGTTGTTGTTACACTTACCGATATTACAGGGAAAACAATCCAGTATTCAAGAGCAGATGTGCCTGGAAAAGTGGTACATATTTCAGGATTGAACAGGGGTATTTATTTTGTAAATATCCAATACGACGGTCGTGTATGCAATAAAAAGCTGGTTGTTAACTAATTTTTTAACCCTCCAAAAAGGACAATATTTGTCCTTTTTGGGGGTACTTTATATTCCTTATTATGAATATTGTTTTTCTGATGATAATGGATTACCAAATGTTTGGTATGAAATAAGTCGTTAAACTGGCAAGATACATCCTACAAAAATAACCAAACAATAAAATAAATTCATGTAATATTAAATAATTTTAAACAAAATTTTGATATCATTTATTTATTTTTTATTTTTGTTCAAAATTGCTTGAATGAATAAAAAGCTACCTTTGATCTGTCCTAGTTGTAGGAGTTTATTGAAAGTCAAACAGCTTCACTGTGAAAATTGTGAGACAGAGGTTACCGGGTTATATTCTTTGCCTATTATTTCTCAATTATCTATAGATGACCAAAAATTTATCGTGGATTTTGTGAAAGCAAGCGGGAGTTTGAAAATAATGGCCCAAAATATGAAATTGAGTTACCCGACAGTTAGAAACAGGCTTGATGACATAATTAATGGTATCAATAAACTTGAAACTAATGAAGCTTAATTATTTATATAATCCATATCTAAAATTAGGGCTATAGATATTATGGGAACTTCATTATTGGCAAAAGTCCCAATAATAATGGCTCCCCTTATTAGGGTTTTACCATTTTTTAAGAGTTTTGTATTTCAATCATGGAAGATGTATTTTGTAATTATAATTTACTTGCTTTCTGTAATTTATACAATCATATTATTGTTTAATGGTTTTAAAATCTCCAGTAACTTAAAGAATGAAAGATTAATAACTTCATTTATAGTAAGTTTGGAATATGCAGAAACATGGATTCAAGGCA
>CAZWGG010000678.1:0-3216 GCA_964633305.1 uncultured Bacteroidales bacterium | reverse complement strand
TCACAGCTGTTAATAGGGTAGCATTAAAAATTATCAGGGATAAGCCTAATACCAGTCGCTCGTTTGTTTTATGCTTAATAAAGTTTTTATAAAAGGTTATAAGTGTGAGTCCATAAACAATTATAATTAAAGGTATGGAAGAATATTCTATCCAAAGCCCCTTTGCAAAAGGGGCAAGATAACATGAAGCTATCAATTGTAATGTTACCGGAGATATCCAAAATTCTTTGCTGGCCTCGCTGGTTTGTGAAAACAGGATAAGTAACCATGGTAAGTCTCAAACAATCAATGATAATAGCATTATTACATGCCAGGTCCATAATTTGTTTCTTTTTGTTATCAAATGAAGAAAAACAAACACATTGGCACAAAAAATGGCAAGTAGGCCGTAGTAATGAGTATAAACTGCCATTAGGGAAAAAAGCCCAAGAAAAAATAAATCCCTTTTTTTCCCCGATCTGATAAAAAGTATCGAATAGATGAATACTCCCGTGATTAAAAATGCTGTCCATGTGTACATTCTTACATTATGGCTGTATGATGCCAACATAGGCAATGTAAAAAGCAAAAAACTAAAATATAATGCACCTTTTTTATCAAAAATTTTTTGTCCTTTTATATAGGCAATAATCAAGGTGCAAACTGCACCAAGTACAGAAAAAAGTTTAACCGAAAAAGCAGTAATACCTGAAATATAGGTAAATATTTTTAAAGCAATGAAATACAGTGGGGGGTGAGAGTCATTCATTAGCAGTTTAATTACATCGCCAAACGAATGTGTAATTAAAGCCTTGGTAAACGTTTCATCATTCCACAAATCACTGAAATTAATGTAGTACAGGTAAAAAAGAAATGATAAGATAACAAGAAGTAAAAATAAGCTTGTTTCTTTACCGGGATTGAATTTTATTTGATTTTTCATGAAGGAAGTTTTCTTTAGCAACTAAATTTAATCATTAGTTTTTTTACTTTTACTATTTTTACTTCTATTATTGATAAATTTAAAAATAAAATGTCTTTTATTCTTTGTAAAAAATGTATGCTCCGGGCAAAATATGATACTAATCATAAATCATTCTTAGGAAAATTATGGCGATGGCATACTAATTGGTGTCCCGGATGGAAGTTTTATATGAAATCTCTTTCAGATGAAGAAAGAGCAGTTATAGCTAAAGAATACAATATGAGTAAATATATTTAATATTTTGCCAATTGTTATTAACCAATTTTCTTTTTGAATGGCTTCACGTTCTCCTTTATCTAGCCAAATACCTTTACAGAAAGTACAGTAATCAATTATTACTTTATTATCCCTGGGGTGTTCAGCCTTCTGCAGCAGTCGAAAATTATTACATGTTGGGCAATTTAATGCCTCAAGCTGCTTTTTAGTTTGCGAATTTTATAAAGTTCAAATGTAAAAATTTATTTAATTAGCAATCTTGAAACAGGTTCATAAATTTCAGCACTATTAAAGATAAATAAGAAGCCTTACTTTCCTTCAATTTCTGCAACCAGGTGTAAAGCATTATCACGAAGTGGTTTGTATTTAATACGCCAGAAAACTAAACCTATAATAATAGCAACTATTATTGAGCCGATAAAAAAAATCTGAATCTTTAATATTGAAAAACTAATAGAAGAATTTAAACATAAACCAACATCCATAAACAATATAGCAATGAATAGCCATAAAGTTTTTAGCTGGAAAGGTTTATATCGGTATGCTGCATTCTTTAGCATTTTTATGGTTGGCAATGAATAATCTTGATATCTGTATTCTTTATAAAATTTTCTAAAGGTGAATGCAAATATTAAAAAAGATACAACAAAACAAATACCACCAATTAGTTGTTGAACGTCTCCTGTATTAATTAAATCTATTATAACTAATATGGAATAAACTGGTATTAGAATCCAATAAATAATTTGAAACCTTTTAATAGTTCTTGCATAATATGTGTCTTTGTTTTTAAGTTTGGCAATGAATTGGTCCAAGTTCATTTTTTCTATACCATTTTTATTTTGATTCATGGTTACCTCCTGTTATTTTATTTTTAAGATGTAATTTTATTCTGTGAATTTTAACCTTCACATTAGGTTCGGTAATGCCTATTATATCGGCAATTTCCTTCATAGATAGTCCTTCAAGCATAAGAGATATTAGAGCCTTGTCAATGACCGATAGCTGGTTAAGTTCATTCTGAAGTTGATTTAATTGTAATTCCAGTTTTTGTTTTGTCTCAAGTTTTTCTTCATCAAAAATATAGTTAAGATTTTGTGTATCAGAACTTACTATAAGTTTCATTTGCTTAAAATACTTACCTGTAAAACTTAAAGAAGTATTTACGGCAATTCTGTATATCCATGTGCTTATGGTTGAATCCCCTCTAAAATTGTCAAGGCCTTTCCAAATGTTTATAAGTACTTCCTGGTACATATCTTTTTGGGCCTCAGAATTTGAATTATAATATTTACAAATTCGTTGTATTCGATCCTTATTTTCGGATAAAATCTTATTAAATTTTTCTTCTTTATTCAAAATATTTATCTTTTAGTTTGTTTATTTAGTATAGCAATGTTAAGAATAGTTACATTTTTTTTTCAAAAAATAAATCATTTTCAGGTTATTTCGGTAATCACCCGGCTTCTCATATTTTGTTTGTAAGATACACGGAAAAGCATAAATAATTTATGATCAAGAAAAGATTAAGCAAAAATGGAAATTTTGTTTTTTTTTAGTATCTTAAATAATAAAAATAAGTTAAGTATGAGAATAATGATAAGAAGGATTGGTTGGATATTGTTCTTATTTATTTCTTTGAAAGTTTTTGCAATCCAGAATAAATTTGAGTATTTTACTCCACAAGAGGGACTATCTAACGGGAATATCACGTGTATACTACAAGATAGAGATGGTTTTATGTGGTTTGGAACTTTTAATGGGTTAAACAGGTTTGATGGATATAAAACAAAAGTTTTTAAGCATGAAACAGATGACTCATTGTCGTTATCAAATGAGCGAATTACAAGTATTTGTGAAGACAATGAACATAAACTATGGATTGGCACTTTTGAGGGGGTAAGTGTTTTTTATCCGGAGCAAGGAATTTTTCGTCGGATTAAACAAGTGAAAGTTAGGGATAACCTTACTATAACATTGCGAAATATTTCCACTGTCCTTCTTTCTCCTGATAATGATATGTGGATACTAGAAGA
>CAZWGG010000677.1:0-3228 GCA_964633305.1 uncultured Bacteroidales bacterium | reverse complement strand
TGACCATATTTTGCACGTAGATCTGCATAGTAGGTGCCTTGCTCCCCATTACAATATTCCACCCAATAACGGGCGTCATTTATGGTACCTGTGCCCATATTGATACAAACTACATTCTGGGTACCTATCGCTTTATTTAATTGAACCCATTCGTCTGTGCCAACCTGGTTACTTTCATTATACCCCCATACCAATTCCTTACGAACAGGCCTTTGGTCTTTGGGGCCTATGCCATCCTGCCAGTTGTAATTTGAAACGAAATTACCACCTGGCCAGCGCATATTATTGAGCTGAAGTTCTTTGGCCGCTTCAATATACTCGGTATTAAAACCGTCTTTATTGGCAAGAGGTGACTCCGGATCGAAGATAGACCCGTATAAAGTGTTTCGGTTTATGCCATTCCTGTTGAACTGGATTGGTTCCATGAATACCCCGTAAATTTTGGGATCTATCTCGTCAATAATGCGTTCAATATCAATTTTAATAGTCGCTTTTTGAGCTGATACGAAAAATGGAATTAGTAAAATGAGAAAGACTGCTTTTTTCATACGTTTAAAATTTTATTTCATGAGGTTACTTTGCTACGTTTATGTTCGTTTCATAGATTTAAAATTCCCTTAAAATAATTACCACGACCGCAATTTAGGTATTAAATTCTTATCTGGCAAAATTAACCTGAGTTATTTGTTTTCATAGTTCGGGGTTTAGATAATTTATAAATTATTGAATCAACAGACCATTTACCAGCTCCATAAATGAACAGATATGCCAGGAGCATAGTCATGGCAAAATCGGTACGGTATTCATGAGCCATTTTCCAGAAGCCATTATCAATTAGGATAGGCCACTTAGTGGTTATAAAAGCAGTCATCATAATAGTAAATAATGGAATAGCTGCAAGCCTTGTGAATAAACCAAGTAAGACAAGTGAACCGCAAATAACTTCAAAAGCGGCTACAAGATATGCCCAAAAAGCGGGGTCAGAAAAGCCTATTTTCTCGAACCTGCCAGTCCCAAACAATTCAGGGAACAAATACTTTTGGGTTCCTTCGGACAAGAAAATCAGTCCGACAATTGTCCTGGGTAATAAAGACCGATTGTCACTGACGGAAAAAATTAACATTTTAAATAGTTTTTTCACACGAATATCTCCTACTTTAAATTGTTAGTAATTCATTTATTAGTTCGTTTAGTCAAAGTTGGTGGCATTTGTTGCCTTACCAAATTTTATTTTTTTAAGGTGTTTGGAGAACCCTCGTCAATGTTATATGCTTGATTATCAAAATATTCATGTCCTTTTATTCGCTTCGTTTCATGAGATCGTTTCACTAAGTTGTCTTTGTGCCTTCTTTAATTAAATCCTCTTAATGGTGAGGGTTTCATCTGTTTGAATTTTATGTTTTAAAAAGTTTCCATATTGATTTATATCATTCATTTTAAGTTGACCTCAAACTTATTTTGTCATAACTTTACTCTATGAAACATAGTATTTAGATTGTAAAGCTGTAACTAAAAAATTATAGTTAAAACAACAATAATTATTTGTTTCATATTTCTTCCTGGTTAAACATTAAGATTATGAAACAATCATCGATACTAATTGTTGATGATGAGCCTGTAAATGTCATTCTTTTACAAGAGATTCTGAATAAGGCAGGTTATTTGGTATTAACTGCCAGTTCGGGGACAGAATCATTGCAAGTTATGGAGCAAATTCGTCCAGACTTGGTATTCATGGACATAATGATGCCTGATATGAATGGTATTGAAGTTCTGGGCAGAATAAAGGATGATCCTGCAACACAAAACATCCCTGTAATAATGATAACTGCCTCAAGAAACGATATATACAGGGAAGAATCTATTAAGAAAGGAGCGTCTGCATACATTGTAAAGCCTATTTCCAACAAAATTATATTGGATACTGTAGAAAATATTTTAAAAACTTCCTGATCATGTGGCTATGTGACTCATTATTGTCAAATATTTGTTCATTGATGCGTTTTAATGCCCCATTTTCCTGAACGTCTGAAATATACTCGCTTTCGTCAATCTCAAATTGTGAGAGTCTCATTTGCTTAATTCCAATTTTAGTCTGCTTATACCGACAAAAGCATTTGATAATGCAGCCTTCCCTGGATTAATAATATATTGTATATCCGGCTGTATATTCTCCTTTAACATCACGGGAATTAATCCACCGGTATTGTAACTCGCTAATTGATAAAAAGCTTTGTTCAATGATATTAAAATTATCAATGAGGTTAAATATTTTAAACTGAAGCAGAATAAAGATATTTTTCAAGGCATTGTTCAGGGTATATTATGGTTAATGCTTATCTATAATTTCTTTTTTTTCATTTATACAAGAAAAACTGTTTATTTTCATTATGTTTTATTTAATTCGGTATTCTTATTGTATTGCTTTAATTATACCGAACAATTTCTCTTTTCTGAATTGACCCGCTTAAATTTTACTTTCTCGGCGCTTCAACTTGTCGGTATGTTTTTTTATATCATGTTTATACGTATCATGCTGGTTGAAAACTGCCCTAAATACGCCAAATGGCTTGACTCGCGGCTTTTTATCATATATTGTTATTTTGTTTTGATTGCACATATATTGGCAGGTGTAATTGCCTATTACAATTTTGAATTTTTCGCCAGATATTATGCATATATTAATTTATTTCACGGATTAACTGCTTTTGTTACATTTATTTATCTCTACAAAAAAGAAAAGCCTATTGTAAGGTATATTATATGGGGAAGTATAGTTATGATTGCGGGTGGATATACAACAATTTTAACCGATCTGCATCATTTGCCAAGTAATCATTATCCTTATAAAATAGGACTTGTTATTGAAATTTTAATTTTCTCGTATGTATTAAACAGACTTCACCGAACCTATGAGGACGAAAAGTACAAAACCGATTTACAGAATCGGCAATTAAATACCATGTTAGAAAACAGGGACAGGGAACTGGTTTCCAATGCCATGTTATTAGCGAAAAATAATGAAGCAAACAGTAAACTTATTAATAATTTGAAAGGCCTTGTTCCTATGATTAATAAGAAAGATGATGATATTATCCCGGCAATTAACTCAATTATCATAGATTATGAAACTCATGTAAACGACAATTTCTGGCGTGAGTTTGAATATCGTTTTAACCCACATTGCAGGGGTAATTTCATAACTGATTGATTTTAAGATGAGTCATT
>CAZWGG010000676.1:0-3232 GCA_964633305.1 uncultured Bacteroidales bacterium | reverse complement strand
TTTAATGCCAATAATATGTTATATTTCATTACATTTGCTAATTATACTGGAATTAGCACGGTAAATAATACTGGATTTTGCTCAGCTTAATACACTGGATATCGCACAGCTGTTTAAACTGGAATTGTCACCTGGACAAAAATTAATAGGCTAATATTATGGCGGCACCTCGGGAAAAATTGGCTCAGGCTTTAAAAGAATTGCAAAAGTTTCAAAATAAAAAAGGCATTGCAGTTATCCAGGCAAGTGAAATGACACGTACAGTAAAAGATAGACTTGTCGCAAATGGCTTCATAAAAGAAGTTGTAAAGGGATGGTATATATCAATCAAACCTGATGAAATCGATGGAGATACAACATCATGGTATATGTCTTTCTGGTATTTCGTTTCCGTATATTGTAAAAATCGTTTTGGAGATGACTGGTGTTTATCTCCTGAACAATCCCTAATGCTACATGCCGGTAATTATACCGTACCAAAGCAATTGTTGGTTCGCTCATCAAAAGCATCGAATAACAATCTTGTTTTACCACATCAAACTTCGATTTTTGACACAAATCTTTCGGTGCCGGATAAACAGAATAAATCAGTTGTTGAAGGAGTAAACCTATATTCTCTTGAAGCCGGATTAATATCTGTTGGAGAAGATTTCTTTACGCGTCAGGCAACCGATGCCAAAACATGTCTTGCAATGATCAAGGATGGTTCAATTCTACTTGGGAAACTCCTTGAAGGTGGTCATAGTACAATAGCAGGACGCCTTGCTGGAGCATTCAGAAATATTGGGAATAACAAAACAGCAGATTCAATTATAAAAACCATGAAATCTGCCGGATATGACGTAAGAGAAATAGATCCCTTTGAAGAAAAACTGCGAAATATTTTAAATGCGAGGGAAATATCTCCATATGCCAATCGCATTAAAATAATGTGGCATAATATGCGTGAGACAGTAATTGCCAACTTTCCTTCATCCAAAGAACTGCCGACTGATATTGATGCTTATCTTAAAGAGGTTGAAGAAAAGTATGCAGATGATGCATATAACTCTTTATCCATTGAAGGATATCGTGTAACAGTAGGGCTAATTGAAAGAGTGCGCTATGGTAGATGGAACCCTGAAATCAGTGAAGAGGATAAAAAAGAAAAAAATGCAATGGCTGCTCGGGGATATTATCAGGCATTTCAAGCTGTTAAGACGAGTATTGAAACTATACTGGGAAGGACCAATGCTGGTGAAGTTGCTGACAACGACCATAGAGACTGGTATCGTGAACTATTTGCACCAAGCGTTACAGTAGGTATTTTAAAAGCAAGTGACCTTGCCGGATATAGAAATGGTCAAGTATATATCAAAGGCTCTAAACATACACCATTAAGTCCGAAAGCTGTTCATGATGCAATGCCAGTGCTTTTTGACTTACTCAAAGAAGAAAAAGAGGCAAGTGTAAGAGCTGTTCTTGGTCACTTTATATTTGTATATATTCATCCGTACATGGATGGTAATGGTCGAATTGGACGTTTCCTATTTAATACAATGCTTGCATCCGGTGGATATTCTTGGACAGTTATTCCGGTAGAAGAACGGGGTGTATATATGGCTGCTCTGGAAAAAGCAAGTGTTGATGGCGATATAACTGATTTTGCTAAATTCTTAGGTGAACTCGTTAAAAAAGCTGCGAAATAAAATTCATTCATTTCAATCCCAAGACTATTCAGAAGGTGAAAATCCTCCCCCAGCATAGTTTACCGCAGCATAACTACGTCATATTTTAACCGGCAGTTTACAACTGCCATTGCCGACAGGCAAAAATTACAGGTTTGTATGAGTTTATAACCCTGGTAAAGGTTTGCATGTTTATCGTTTCCAAATGCAATACCTACCCCGGAAATATGCCAAGTATGTACCCTATTGGTTCTAAAATCTTATGTGATGGTTATGTGATTATAGCACATTTTTTTATAATAATATTTTTAATGATCGGGGTCAGGCTATTTTGTATTCCCCCACTTCACCATTTATTAAAATATATACAAAGATGAAACAATTAATCAATGTGTTTATATCACTATTCGTTACGTTGCATCTGTCAGCTCAAATATCTTTTAAAACAGGTGATATTGAATTAGAAACTGACTTAAATACAATAAATGCAAAAGCGAAAGTGAATTTTGGAGAGTTTAAAGTTGATATGGCTGGCACGTATAATATTGATGAAAAAAAGATTGATTATATGAAGGTTGAATTAGAAATGGAACCAGCAGAGATTTATCTTGCACTGGAGATAGGTCGTATTTCGAATAGAAAAATTGATGAGGTACTTGAAATTTACAGGCTAAATAAAAGCAAAGGGTGGGGGTTCATTGCCAAAAAAATGGGAATAAAACCTGGTTCTGATGAATTTCATCTACTAAAGAATCGTACAAAAAATAACAAATCGGTTTCACAAACGCCCAATAATAAAAAAATTAAAGATAAAGGAAATAACAAGGGTAAAGGGAAAAATTAGCAATAGGAATTATCAGATAAAATTTTCATTGGTTTTCAAAAGGTATGAGGGTACCAGGATCGGCAAAACAATTGTATTTGTACCATCTGGCCATACTCACTTATTATTGCCCGGGAATTTATCTACTTCATTTATTCCATCAATAAAATATTCTAAGCAATTATATACTTCTTCATATTTCAAGCTCTTATGAGTCTCGAGCATTTGATATATTAGTCTGCTGTCTTCTTTTTTAGCAACTTCTGTCTTCAAAATATTTGCCAGTTTTTCTTTTGTTTGAGGGCTGCCTTTTAGGAGGTTGGAAATGTCTATTCCCAGTAATTTGGCCCCTGCGGTATTTGTATTAAAATTATCATCCATATAGATATCAGCATAATGATCGGTTGCAGCCCTTTCTTCATTTATGCTTAAATAATTAGCTATGATGAATGCCATGTCATCGGCATCCTTCTTATAATCGACATTACGATCATTCCAGGCAACTAATTTTAGCACGAAAACGCCATCCAACGAAGCAACTTCTATGGTAAAGTCGTTATCAATATTTACCTTTTTTGTTGCTTTTTGAACTTCTTCAAAACCAAGGACTGTCATGGCCACTGTTTCATCGGGCGGCCAGAAAATTTTATTATCCTCCTTCATAATATCTCCAAAGGGGACAAATACAATTGTTTTGCAATTTCAATGTTTCTTTCATGCCCGCTGCTTATTAAATCAGCAT
>CAZWGG010000675.1:0-3239 GCA_964633305.1 uncultured Bacteroidales bacterium | reverse complement strand
ATTATGGTATAAAAATCCCAAACAGCTAAATTATATTCTTTGGCCAGGTTAAAGATAATATTCTTCATTTTTGCGGTGTTTCGGTTTATATATCTTTTATACAGGTAGCTATCATTTGGAACAGTAAGTAAGATTGCTGCTTTAGGTGCAGCATTACTTATTTTTTTTAATAATTCGCGGTAATTATTTCGATACAAATCAGTATCGAAATGCCTGGTGTATCCATCATTGGTGCCAATTGAAATAATTATCAAATCAGGTTTAAGTGCTGTTAAATGTTTTTCGAAAAGCTGACAACGCAGATACGAATCAAGTTTTGATCCGTTAACCCCAATTGAATTGTAAACAATTCCGGGATCATCACTTTCAAATGATAACCCGTAAAGTTCAAATTTATGCTGTGTTGAATCGGTTTTGCTAAAATGAATTTCAATATTATCCAGGTACGTGTCAAAATTAAATTGTGTATAACCTAGCGGATCTATTCTAAATTTTTGGGTAATATGATCGTATGGGAATACTTGTACTGTATATTCTCCTGAAACAAAAGGGTGAAATATCTTAAGCTTGTTAAATTCAAAATGCATGGAAGTATCTTTGTTCAGCCAAATTTTAATTGAAGATGATGTATCGTAAGTGGTTACTGATATTCCGGATAGGCCGAGTTGACAATGATTTTCTCTTTGTACATTTTTGCAAAATGACCACTCACCGGTATAGTAAACTCCATAATTCGACGGGTTATTAGTTTTTGCAATGAGGTAAGGAAAAATAAACCCCCGGGGACCTGTAATTCCGGGTTGAAAATCATGAAATCGTTGACGCATTCTATGGGTATATATATCGGCTTGAATATGTGAACCACCAATATGAACAATATTTAATTGTGTGTCTCCATATTTTAGTAGACTATTAAACTTGGAAAAAAAACTTCTAAAAGTACTACTGTCTTTAAATAATTCAAATTTATTTTTCGAATAATCAATAAATCCATATTGTTGTGTTTCAAAAGGATAATACTCCTGTTGTGATAATCCCTGTTTAGCTAAAAGTACTATTCCCAATAGTATAAAACGCGTAAACTTTAGCTCCATTCTCTACTCATTTTCTTTCTATCAAAATAATTAATTCACATTGGCTTTTTCATATCTATTATACTCAAAAATTAGCGCATTATAAAACATTTGTGCAATAATTTTTGCACCACGCGGATTAAAATGAACAAAGTCTTTTGAAGCTAATGGTGGTTGGGCAAGCACCCAGCTTGGCATAGAGTTTTTTCCACCCATAGCTTTATACATATCCCAATACCCCGCTCCTGCTTTTAAAGAGGCAGACTTTAAAGCATCACGAACTTTCTCTAGATTGGGGTAGGTAACGTACCTGTTTTTTTCTTTTATTGACATATCGGCAACACCGAGGACAACGATAGATGCATCTGGACATGCTTTTTTAATTCGATTAAGCTGGCGATAAAATCTTCTTTCATAATATCCGTAATCATCAGTAATATGGGGAACTACATTACCTCCAAATTGCAACAGGAACAGTTTGACATTCAACTTATCGTACATTTCCTTTAGAATATTGAAATCAATTAAAGTAAAAACTGTACCTGCACAACCACGCATGGCAATATTATCTACAGCAACTCCATTAGTTGCATCAAGAGTTATTCCATATATTTCAGGACTTATTCTGCCTGAAAATTCTAAACGCATATTTTCCTGTGGTTCATCAAAATCCCATATTAATTCACTAAGCTCTTTTGAGGCAGGAACAATATCTGCATCATAGAGTTCATCATTAATATAAACCTCATTAAGAAACGGTTCGCTATTGTAGCCGTAAAACACCCTGCACTGACTGAATGATTTGGTATTGGAATAAGAATAATTTGATTTTTCAAATGAAACCCATGCTTTATATATATTTGTATCATTCGTAATGCTGTCAAGGGTGTGTGGTGTAAACATACAAAAGCTTGCCAGGGCACCATAACGCTTGTGTGTAATGGTAGTATCATGATTGCCGTACAATGTGTACCTGTACCAGTTTTCGGAAGATTGCTGCAGCATTGAATATGAATAATCATACAATTGAGAAGCAGGAACCAATCCAATACCCGAACCTCCAAATTTTTTCTGTAGTTTGTTTCTTATTAGAGATGTCATGCGGTCACCTTCAATCTGGGAGTCTCCGTAGTGCATAATTCTCACCAGTCCACCTGATTCTTTGACCTTTTTTAACGCTTTAAAAATAGGATGTAATATGGTACGGTTGCCTTTAGGAAATTCGATGTATGTAATACTTTTTTTTAAGCTATCGGCATTTGCCCTTATTGTATCAAAAACAAAGATTTTATTCGAATCAGTTACATTTTCCGCCAAAACTGAAATAACCGAATCAGTCATCATTTCATTTTGATCTAGAATTTGTGTAATATCAAGATACTCAACCGTATCTTTAGTGAAAATTTCTTTGGGGGAGAAAAATTGAAGTTTGAATTTCCCATTAATATCAATTCCTTCTTCAGGAAAAATTAGGGCAACTAAGAGAAGCAAGAAAAATACTGTCAGTAAAAAAAATAATATTTTTGATGGTTTCATAGTACAATTTGGGCAATGGCCTAACTCTTCGGCTTTATTTTAAGCTTTTGGCCTGGTCTTATTTTACCTGCATTAGTAATATTATTCAACCTCATAATGTCTGTATCAGTAACTCCGGGGTATTTTTTTGCAATATCCCAGAGTGTATCTCCCTCTTTTACTGTATAGTAAATATAACTACTGTCATCCAGATCAACCTGTATGGATGAAGATACTGACCCTGATGAAGAAGCACTAGTCTCTTTTCCAATCATTTTCTGCTTTTGGGCAAATGTCATAGAGTTTATTTTTTTGTATTTATTTACCTTGTTTTTTGGCACATAAACAACCAGTTTTTGTCCAGATCGGATAAGGTTTCGTCTAATATTATTCCAATACCTTAAATCTGAAATCCTTACATTGTACCATTCGGATATAAACCCAAGATTATCACCTGATTTTACCGTATAATAGAGTTTGGCCATATTATCTCCCGGAGGTTCACAATAATATGCTGTACTTTTGTAATGTGTAGGACTAGTGATCAGGTTATCAGGATTTAAAAAAACAGAATCTTTATATGCAAATATAGAATCCTGCAGGTCAATAAACTGTAGAGTATAGGATTCCGGTAATCTTAATGAGTAAGAC
>CAZWGG010000674.1:0-3240 GCA_964633305.1 uncultured Bacteroidales bacterium | reverse complement strand
CCATATCAAATAAAACTCCTTTAATCATAATAATGTATTCAATCAAGTTATATGATATTTAAATAATAGCGGCAGTGGCAGTAATCATCCCAACATTCTATCAACTCCTTCTGCCACTGCAACCGCTATTATTATTTTCATTCTTTCTAAATTCCCACAATATCTTTTACCCCCTCCAAGATAAACAACGGCTGATAAGGAAAAATGTTTATCATTTCCGTTGATGTTATACCGCTAAGTACTAAACAAGTATCAATTTCCGATTCAATTCCTGCAATAATATCGGTATCCATTCTATCACCGATAATTACGGTTTCTTCCCTGCTACATTCCAGTTTTTTAAGTGCATTTCGCATCATCAGCGGATTGGGTTTACCAACGAAATACGCAGTTTTTCCGGTTGCTAGCTCAATTGGTGCAATTAATGCTTTGGTTGCCGGTGCAATACCGTTTTCAATAGGTCCGGTTAAATCGGGGTTTGTCCCAATTAGTTTAGCTCCCTTAATTACCAGGTTTACTGCATGTTCGAGGCGCTCGTAGCTATAGCTCCTTGATTCACCGACCACTACATAATCAGGATCAACATTGTTCATGGTATATCCAACATTGTACAAAGCATTTATTAAACCGGCTTCACCAATAATGTATGCGCTTCCTTTTCGGTTTTGACTGCTGAGAAACATGGCAGTAGCTAATGCACTGGTATAAAATACATCTCTATCAACTTTCACTCCCAGCCTGGCAAGTTTTTCCTGGAGCTCAGCAGGTGTTCTTTCACTTGAATTGGTAAGAAAGACAAACTTTTTATTTTCATCAATAAGCCAGTTAACAAATTCTTTAACACCAGTAAGTAATTTATTGCCATGATATAGTACACCATCCATATCAATAATGAAACCGTTCTTCTTTTTTATAACTTCAATTTGATTTTTGATACTGGTCATACAAGTTGGATTTTTTATTTTAAACTAAACAATTTAACAAATTTAGTAATAATACTTCTGGTAGTTGTGTCATAAAGAATAGTCATAGTTATTCTTTTGTAGAATTTTTTATATTCCAAGTTTATTTTTTCTTATCTCTTCATTATAAGTAAAATTATTGGTTACATGGTGGTCTTTAAGCGGCATAATACGTTCATGAATTGCATCGAGAATCCATTCGGGCTGGGGGAAAAAGTAATTTTCAAGTTCATGCGCAGGAGTGATCCAATTTCTTGACCCTACAACAACAGGAGGAGCATCGAGAAAATCAAATGTCAGTTCGGTAATAGTTTGTGCAACATCTTTTAAATATGAACCTCTTGAGCAAGCATCACTCGAAAGAATGATTTTACCTGTCTTTTTAACTGATTCAATGACCTTTTCATAATTGAAAGGCACCAAACTTCGAGCATCGATTATCTCAGCTGATATGCCGAATTTATCTTTCAAAATATCGGCCGCTTTTATCACATTGTATAGTGTAGCACCTATAGACAACATTGTAATATCATTACCCTTTCGTTTGATATCCGGTTCACCAATAGGTATTTCATAATATCCTTCCGGTACACCGCCTTCATGAAACATTTCACCTACATCGTAAATCCGCTGGCTTTCAAAAAATATTACCGGATCGGTACCTTGAAGGGCAGCATTCATCAGTCCTTTGGCATCATAAGGAGTTGCCGGGAACACAACTTTTAACCCGGGAATATGGCCAACAAGCGATGACCAATCCTGCGAATGCTGGGCACCGTATTTTGATCCGACAGAAACCCTGATAACAACCGGCATTTTTATAATATTGCCACTCATTGCCTGCCATTTTGGTAACTGGTTGAAAACTTCGTCACCTGACCGGCCCAGAAAATCGCAATACATGATTTCGGCAATAACCCTTCCGCCACACATTCCATATCCTATTGCAGTTCCTACAATGGCCCCCTCAGATATGGGCGTATTAAATAATCTATGGTATGGCAATGCTTCGGTAAGGCCACGATAAACGGCAAACGCACCTCCCCAGTCCCTATTTTCTTCACCGTATGCAACAAGAGTAGTATCTTTATAAAAGCGGTTGATTATAGCTTCAAAGATTCCATCGCGAAGTTGATAGGTTTTAATTTTTGAAACCGGTTTCCCATTTTTATCAAAAGCAAACCGTTCTTTACCGGCAATTTGTTTAACCCTCGGATTTTCTTCGAGAGGCATGCCAACTTCAGGTTTGCCTTCTTCCATATTATCTATTGAGCCGTTAGAAAACATTAGTCTTCCAATAGCATCCGGGTCCTTTATCATATCCATTCTTGGTGATATTTCATCATCAATGGCAAGTTTGAAGATAGCTCTTATAAGTTCTGCTATATCTTCTTTTAATGAACCAATTTTTTCTTCGGGTATGATTTTATTATTTACCAATTCATTTCCTAACCAGTTAATTGAATCATATTTCATCCATGCTTCCAGTTCTTCTTTTGTACGATAGGATGATGCATCTGAGGGAGAATGTCCGCTATATCGATAGGTTAGTGTATCTAATAATACCGGACCTCTTTTTTCCTCCAATATTTTTCGTTTTCGTTTATAGGCATCAATAACTGCAAGTGGATTATAGCCGTCAATTCTTTCCGCATGCATCATTTCGGGGTTAACGCCAGCGCCTATTCTGGCCAGGATTTCATAGCCCATTGTTTCCCCAAAGGTTTGGCCACCCATACCATACAAATTGTTCATAAAATTGAAGAGTATCGGCAGTCCTCCTTTGTAGGGCTCATCCCATAGAGTTTTGAATTGGTCCATAGCAGAAAATGATATACCTTCCCAAACAGGTCCGCAAGCTGCTGATGCATCTCCAATATTACAGATGACTATACCGTTTTTTTTGTTTATTTTTTTAAAGAGTGCCGCACCAACCGAAATATCACCAGAACCTCCTACTATAGCATTGTTTGGATAAATACCAAAAGGTGTGAAAAATGCATGCATCGAACCGCCTAATCCTTTATTAAAACCGGTCTCACGTGCAAAAATTTCGGCTAACGTACCATACAGCAGAAACTTTAGGGCAAGATCTTTAGTATCTCCCCGGTGATTTTTTTCAACAATTTTCAGAATTTTGCCTTCGAAGTAACTTTCCATTATTTCTGCCAGTTTTTTCTCATTTAGCTTATGAATGGCTGATAATCCTTTTGCTAAAATTTCACCATGACTCCGGTGTGAGCCGAAAATATAATCATCAATTGTTAAGGTATAAGCC
>CAZWGG010000673.1:0-3241 GCA_964633305.1 uncultured Bacteroidales bacterium | reverse complement strand
GGAATCAAACTACACTCCCCAAAAAGTAATCCACAGAAGTCATTCCGGCTTTATGCCAGGTCTGATTATGGGGATGAAGAAATCAACTATCAGATATATCAAAATAAAAACATTAACAGTTTTAAACGACTGGTACTAAGAAATTCAGGCAACGATGGCACACCTACTTCATCACAATCAAGAACACATTTTCGTGACCCGATAAGTAATGTACTCTTTCAAAAAGTCTGCTCATACGATGCTATGTCGGGTTATCAACCTGTTCATGTATTTTTAAATGGTGAATACTTTGGTATTTATAATCTTCGTGAACGAATAGATAAATACTACGTCAAAAGCAATTTCGGTTATAATGGTGAAATGGATTTACTCGAAAGGGCTTTTGGATATTCAGGAAACAGGTATGCCATTGAAGGTGACTGGGAAATATACGATTCCATAAGCAATTTCATGGAAAATAACGATATGACCGATGAAGAAAACTATAAATTGGTTCAAAAAATTTTAAATATTGACCAGCTTATTGATTATTGGGTTCACGAAGTATTTATTGGCAATTATGACTGGCTTGTAAACAATATAAAAATATTTCGTCCCAAAAAAACAGATGGGAAATTTATATGGATATTATGGGATACCGACCATGGTTTAGGATTACCTTACCAATCATACGGCAATGTTGATTGGAATACGCTCGATTGGTCATTTAGCATTGGCCAGTCGAGAACAGAAAATGGATGGAGCAACGTTATCGGGCGAAACTTAATAGAAATTCCTGATGCCCGAAAGAAATTTATAAATCGGTTTGCCGATCTGTTAAATACTGTATATAGTCCATCATATACATTGCATATAGTAGATTAGTTGTATTCTATTTTATATCCTGATTTTCATCATCAGCTTAACCGATGGGGTAAATTATCGTTTGAAGACTGGGAAGTTTCGGTTCAAAGTTTAAAACAGTATTTATCCCTCCGTCCCGGTATTTTACGAACTTATATTAAAGAATATTTTGAGCTCGACTCCATGTACAAGGTAAAACTTAAAGTTAACGATACTGATGCAGGAAAAATAAAAATTAATTCTCTATCGCTTTCTGTTCCTGATACAGGATGGACAGGTCTGTATTACACCAACATTCCTGTCAATATAGAAGCAATACCTAATCCGGGATATAAATTCACGGGCTGGAAAAACTTGACCGGGCCATTAGAAAAAATAAACCTGGCATTAACTTCCGATACAATACTGGAGGCACTATTTGAACCCGTATCCATTGACCCGGACAGGATAGTTATTAATGAAATAAATTATCACTCAAAGCAAGAATATGATGAAGTCGATTGGATTGAAATTGTAAATTTATCCGGTATGTCATATAACCTGCTAAACTGGAAATTGAATATTGAATCAACTAGCTTTGAGCTACCTGACATTTCAACTAATCACGGAGATTATTTGATTATATGCAACGATAAAAATAAATTAAAATCTTCGCTAAATAAAAATACTAAGATAGTTGAACTATCTGGTTTTGAGATAAACCCTATTTCTACAAATATAGCCCTGTATAATGAGAGTGATATATTAATTGACCAGGTTACTTACTGCAATAACGGCCTATGGTCATCACTAGCGGATGGAAAAGGATTTACCCTTGAATTAAAAAATCCCTATTTTGATAATTCACAACCTGAAAACTGGCGGGCGAGTATGGCCTTGTCCGGAAGTCCGGGGAATATTAATGCTAATAAAACCAATTCTTATACAGGGTTATTGATTAATGAATGTATGGCAAGTAACAGCAACACTATTCATGATGAATTCGGAGAATATGACGACTGGATTGAATTGTACAATTCGGGTTATAACACCATTGACCTTCGTGGCCTGTTAGTTACTGATAATTCTGACACTCCTGTAAAGTACCAGATCCCTTATGATTATGAAGAAGAACAGAGCATTAACCCCGGTGGATTTATGCTACTATGGACAGATGGAGATGATGAGCAAGGTCCATTGCATACAAACTTTAGACTAAGTGCTACAGGTGAAGAAATTGAAATTCTGACAAATACCGGTTTCGAACTGGTTAGCCTGGATCATATAGAGTACGAAATTCAATCGGATTTGTATACGTATGGCAGAACTATAGACGGATTAAACGAATGGAATACATTGATCCCAACACCTAATGAAAGCAATCATGGAATTCAGGCTTCCATTCCAAATAATATTTCCGGTATTACCGGCCGGGTTATCATATACCCCAACCCGGCCAGAACTCATGTAACAATTAAAGTTACCGGTATTCCAACTGATTTTCCCAAAGAACTTACCATTCAATTTTATGATATAACCGGAAGGCTAATGCAACAGGAACCAACTTTATATAACAACAATTTAAAAGTTGACCTGCAGAACCTCAAACCAGGTATTTACGTTTTAAAAATATATAGTATTAATGAAATCTTAGCCACACGGCAGATATCAATTTTACGGTGATGAATATAAAAAAAACGTTCGGATTAATAGTTTTAACCATACTTGGATTACCTAAAATCCTTGCAGGTTATTCAGATATTATTATTTCGGAATTTTGCGCAATTAATGATTCAGTGGTGCAAGATGAACAAGGTGAATATCAGGATTGGATAGAAATTTATAATGCAGGGAGTTCCGCGGTGAACCTGTTTGGTATGTACTTAACTGATGACATACAAAATCCTCAAAAATGGCAAATTCAATCAAATGATATAATAATTAACCCGGGATCATTTTTATTGTTATGGGCAGATAACGAAACTGAAGAAGGAAATAACCACATTGGATTCAAATTATCGGTTGGAGAAACTATAGGTATTTATTCTCCTCTTATCGAACTTATTGATAGTATTACTGTCCCGGACATTTTTGCCGATATTTCTCTCGGAAGAATTGACAATAACCCCTCTGGCGATTGGGTGTACTATTTAGAGCCAACACCTGGGTTAGCAAATACATCGGAATATTACCTGGGGATAACTGAAAGACCTTCACTTTCAGTTCAAAGCGGATTTTATCCCGGAACAATCCAGCTCACTATATCTCCGGCAAAATCAACAGATCAACTGTACTATACAACAACCAATTATGATCCCAAAGAAGGTGATGCAAATTCAATTTTATACCCTGGTGGAGAAATACCTATTAATAAAACAATGGTTATTCGTGCCAGGGCATATAGAACCGGGTATTTACC